>JBHHWA010000066.1:0-6089 GCA_046756285.1 Thermoplasmata archaeon | reverse complement strand
ACAACGAGCCGCTTCACGGTTGATTCGATGGCTGGCCCCTCTTATATAACCGTTCGGGAGCGGTTTTCACGGGCTGATCAACCTGTACAGGAGGTGGGTGAACGTACCAGCGGGGGAGAATGGCGCTTCTCTTACGGAGGACGAGTGGCGCGCGTGTGCCCTCCAAACGGACGCGAGGCTTGCGCCCTCTGCACGCCTTCCCGAGCCTTACGTGGCACCGATCAGTTCGGGCATCTGTGACGGGACCTTCGCAACGGGCACACCCGCCCGCCGAAAGGCGTCAACCTTGGTTGCGGCCGTCCCCTTCCCGCGGCTAATGATTGCGCCTGCATGTCCCATCCTTCGTCCTGGAGGGGCTGTCTGTCCTGCCACGTAAGCGACCACAGGCTTGTCCACGTGCTCGGTGATGAACGCCGCGGCCTCCTCCTCCGCCGTCCCGCCGATCTCCCCGACAAGGACGATTCGTTCTGTCTCCTCGTCATCCTGGAGGAGCCGCAGCCCTTCCACAAAGTTCGTGCCGATGATGGCGTCCCCCCCGATGCCCACCGCCGTGCTCTGGCCTTCGCCTGCTTCCGTAATCGCGTTCACGATCTCGTAGGTCAGCGTTCCGGACCGCGAGAGTACTCCCACTCGGCCAGGCTGAAAGATGTGGCCGGGCATGATCCCGACCTTGGACTTGCCCGGGGAAATGATTCCCGGGCAGTTCGGGCCGATTACCGTCGTTCCCCGAACCTTGGCGTAGGCGACGATGTCCAACGCGTCGTGGAAGGGGATTCGCTCCGTGATTAGAACCAGCAGACGGATGCCCGCCTCGATGGCCTCGATGGCGGCGTCCTTCGCATGAGGGGCTGGGACCAGGAAGAAGGAGGTGTCCGCGCCGGTCGCCTCGACGGCGTCCTGGACCGCTTCGAAGACGGGGACCCCATGGACGTCCGTGCTTCCCTTCCCAGGGGTGACCCCCGCCACGATCTTCGTCCCGTACGCGAGACTGGCCTTGGTGTGGAAACGGCCCTGATGGCCCGTAATCCCCTGAACCAGGACGCGGGAAGTTTCGTCCAGGAGAATGGACATCTAATCACCCCCGACCACAGCCTGCGCGGCTCGATCGAGATCCAGATGCGCCACCATCCCCGCATCCCGGAGGAGTTTGCGGGCTCTGTCCTCGTTGACGCCGCGGATTCGTGCCACGACGGGGATGTCGGTCTTCGACTCTTCCATTGCCTCCCGAACCCCCATCGCAACAGTGTCGGACTTCGTGATGCCGCCGAAGATGTTGAGGAAGATGACCCCGGGCCGCGCCTTAACCATGAGCAGGAAGGCCTCTTTCACAAGTTCCGGGTCGTCTGTCCCCCCTAGGTCGAGGAAGACTCCAGGCTTTCCGCCGCGCAGGTGCAGGACGTCCATCGTGGCCATGGTGAGGCCTGCACCGTTGGCGATCACCCCAATGGTCCCTTCCAGCTGCACGAAGGCGATTCCGCGCTCGCGGGCCTCCATCTCAAGGGATGTCATCTCCTGCTCGACATCTTCGTACTCCGGGTGGCGGAAGAGCGCGTTATCCTCGAGAACCAACTTCGCATCCCCCGCAACCAGACCCCCATCTGCTGTGACGACCAGGGGGTTGATTTCCGCCAATTCCGCGTCCTCTCCCTCGAAGAGACGGAAGAGTGCCGAGGCGATGTCCGCGAGGGTCTGCCCTTGCTTCCCCTCGAAACCGAGCGCGCGTTGCAGGCGCCGAAGGATGTAGGGTTGCATCCCCAAGAGGGGTGGGATTCGGGCTCGGAAGATCTTCTCGTCGGGGACCCCCTCGATGTCGATTCCACCCTCGGTCGAGGCCATGAGGAGAGGCGCTCTCCCGCTCCGGTCGATGGTCAGGCTCAGGTAGAGTTCCCGGGCGATGGGCAGCTTCTCCTCCAGGAGGACACTGGATACGCCATACCCGTCAATCTCCAAGTCCAGGATGGCCTCCACTGCCTCCTTCACGTCCGCCAGCGACTCGGCAAATCGGATGCCTCCGGCCTTCATTCGGCCCCCCGCCAGGACCTGGGCCTTTGCGACCGTTGGAAGGGGAGGATCCACCACCTCCTCGGGGGATTGAACGACGACGCCTTCTGGAATCGGGATGCCGTACTTGCGAAAGACCTGTTTCGCTCGGTGCTCGGGAAACTTCACGACGACACCCCGGGGGTGGAACGGCTCACGCCTTCTCGTAGATGGGGGTCCCGGTGGAGTGCACGAGGTCCCGGAAGCGGGCCGTGATCTGTTTCGTGATCCGTCCGGGTTTCCCGTCCCCGATGACCCGGTCGTCCACGCGGACCACGGGTCCGATCTCTGCGGCGGTGCCCGTGATGAAAGCCTCATCGGCCCCGTAGACGTCGAAGAGGGTGAAGAACCGCTCCCGGGCCTCGTATCCCAGCTCCTCTGCGATCTCCAGGACCGTCTGTCGGGTGACGCCCTGGAGGATGGAGACCGTGGGGGGCGTGTGGAGGACCTCATCCCGCACGACGAAGAAGTTGTCGGCCGAGGCCTCGCTCACGTAGCCCTGGAGGTCCAGGAGGAGGGCCTCATCCGCCTCGTGGATGTTCGCCTCGACCCGGGCGAGAATCTGGTTCAGATAGTTCAGCGACTTGATGTTCGGACTGACGGACTGGGGCGGCACGCGCCGATAGGACGAGGTGATGAGCTCGAGGCCCTCATCGTACTTGTCCCCATAGAGGACCTCGAAAGGTCGCGCGATGATGAAGACGGTGGGTCCGCCCCTCACCTTCCGGGGATCCAATCCGAGGTCTCCGCGGCCGCGGGTCACGACCGGGCGAATGTAGCCGTCCTCCAGCTCATTCCGGCGGCAGAGTTCGAGGATGAGGTCCCGTAGTTCGTCCACGGGGATGGGGACCTCCAGGTGGATGGCCTTCGCGGAGTCGTAGAGCCGGCGCAGGTGGTCGTCCAGGCGAAAGACCCGTCCGCTGTAGGCCCGGATGCCCTCGAAGACGCCGTCGCCGTAGAGGAGTCCGTGATCGAAAATAGACACCTTGGCGTCTGATTCCGCCAAAAACTCGTCGTCAACGTAGGCCAAGAGTTCCATGGCCCTCTGCCTCAATTCGCAGATAGGGGGTCGCCCTATTAAAGGGTCTTTTCGTGAAACTCGCGGGGCGAAATTGAGCTCCTCTCCTCAGAAGTTGAGGCCCGTGAGGCGCTCGTAGAGGCTCACATAGAGGTCGCTGACCCGCTGGACCATGGGCTCGGGGAGGGCAGGGATGTCGGGCTCCGGCTCCCCCTGTTCGCGGGCACCGTATAGGGCCTCGTGGTAGCCGGTATCCCGATAGTGCTGGCGCACGAACTCCTTGCTGAGCTCCACGAAACGGCCTTCGTCGTACTCGCCCCGATCCCAGAACCGGTCCTCGTCCGCGGTCCCGAACGTGTCCACAAGCATCGCGGCCCGCTCCCCGTCCATGGCGAACTCCTTCTTCCCGTCCACGTGGATGAGGCCGCGCCGCCCGACTTCGTCCTGGATGGTCCCGTCCATCCGCAAGACGGACTCCCAGATCTCGTCGAACTCCGAGGCGGTGAGGCCGGAGATGTCCAAGGCCTCCTCCCGCGCGAGCAGGCGGTCCGTCGGTTCCAACTTCGTGGTCACTTCCAGATAGGGTTCGGGGAGGCGGGCCCCATATTCCGGGAGTTTCGAAGAGGGGAATCCGATATCCTTGGGGTCCTCCTTCCCCTTCTTCAGACGGTCGAGGAGGGAGCCGGCCACGTAGTAGCGGGCCACCCATTCCAGGGGGATGAGGTAGCTCTTGGTCTCGGACGTCAACTTGGAGTAATCGGGGATGACCTCCACCCGCCGCACCCGCATCCGGTTCCCGTCGAGGACCTTCAGCAAATGGTGGCGGATGCCCAGGCTGGGCGCCCGGTCAAACCAGAACGCACTCGTGCGGCAGAGCGTTTCCCCCTTTTTGGGAATCTGGGACGGGATGACCTTGTCGAACACGGAAATGTTGTCGGTGAAGTGGAACTCCAGCTCCCCCTCGTCGACCTCGTAGACCTCTTTGACTTTCCCCGTCCGCAGGAGCTTCATAGAGGACCTAATTGGCTCGTCGATAAAGGGGTTCCGGGCACTCTCCCCACGATACGGGTTCAGGCCGGCTTCGCCGCTCGGATCGTCAAGGCCGAGGCCTGGACCTCTCCGTCCTCCGTCAGCCACGGCCGGTCCTCCAGAATCCGAACATCTCGGAAGCCCGCCCCGCGGATGGTCGCCAGGTACTCCGCCCGGACCATGGCATTCTCGACGCACCCGCAGGCCTCGTCCGCCTCCGTGAGCGGCCGTTCCTGGACGATGTCCGAGATCACGAAGCGTCCTCCGGGCCGAAGAACCCGGAAGGCCTCTCGGAAAACCGCGCTCTTGTGCGGGCTGAGGTTGATGACGCAGTTGCTAAGGACCACGTCAGCGGAAGCCTCCTCCAGCGGCAGGTCCTCGATGACCCCCTCGTGAAACTCCACGTTGGTAATGCCCTCCCGTTGGGCGATTCTCCGGGCCTTACGCACCATCGAAGGCGTCATGTCGACGCCGAGCGCGCGGCCCTTCGGGCCAACCCGGGCGGCCGCGAGGAAGACATCCACCCCCGCACCGCTTCCTAGGTCCACCACCACTTCGCCCTTTCGCAATCTTGCAGCCCGACCCGGATTGCCGCTTCCCAATCCCAAGACCGCATCGGAGGGGACCGCCTCGAGCTCCTCAGGCGTATAGTTCCCATCACAACAAGTGCCCTCACCCCGGGCCAGCCGGTCGTATCGGGTCTGAACCCGCTGCCACTGTCGCGTTTTCTGGTTTTTCATTTATCTACTACAGGAATGTAGTAGTCAACCTTAAGTAGCTTCTCTCCCCCTTTCTCCGTAGATGTCCGAAGTCTCCGCCCGCGCCAACATGCTGTTGGAGGAGGCCGCCACGAAGGTGCGCGAAGAGGTCGTGACGACTCTGAGGGAACTGGGCTTGAGCGGTTACGCTTCGAGCGTCCTCTACGCCCTCGCGCGGGTTTCCGAGGCCAACGCGTCGGACCTCGTGCTAAAGACCGCGATTCCGGATTCGAAGATCTACTACGCCCTGCGCGAACTCGTGGAAGCGGGCCTCGTCGAAGTCCAAGAGGGCAAACCGAAGACCTACCGCATGGTCAGTCCAAGGGATGTCGGAGCCCGCTTGGAGCACTTGTTGACCTCCCGATACGAACAGCAGCGGTCGGCCATCACCCGAATGACCTCCCTCCTTGAACCCCTCCGGTCCGGCACGCGGTCGCCCGCCATGGACCTCGCGTACGTCGTCAAGGGCCTCGGAAACGTCCTGACGCGGGCAGAGGCCATGATCGCCTCCGCCAAGCACGAGGTGCTCCTCCTCGCCTCCGAGGAGGCCTTCGTCCGAAGGCTGGAACCCGGGCTCGCCAAGGCCATCCGTCGGGGCGTCCGTGTCAAGCTTGCCATCCCAGGCACGCCATCCGAGGAGGAGCTAGGGAGACGGGCGGAGGTGCGGACGATTCTGTGCGCCTGTCGCATTCTCGTCGTCGACGGGCAGCAGATTCTGACCGTCAGCGGCACGGAGCGTGGTGGAACGTACGCGATTACCTCCACCGACGAAACCCTCGTTCGTCTCGGGCTGGACTACTGGGAGAGCCCCCGCTGCTGCGCGGCCTGAGGGCGAGCTCAGATTCGGCGGATCTTTCCCAAGATGGGTTCGTAGAGGGACCCGTCGTCCAAGAGGCGGTTCGTGACCTCCTCCAGCTGTTCCTTGCTCAGCCCCTTCTCCGCCGCCGTCTCCACGATCTCGTCCCATGAGGCGCCCTTCCCGTCCCGGTCCAGGCTCTCGACGATCTCCAGGACGAGGCGCTCCTCCTTCGTGTCCGGTTTCTTCTTCTCTGGCGCGGCCACGACCTCCTCCTGGAACTCCGGCAGGAGATATCGGACGGCGTCATGGAGCATGTCCCGATACCGATCCAGGTCGACCTTGCCGTAGTGCCGCAGGGCAAGGACGATGCCTTCGGAGAGTGCCTGGCGGTACCCCAGGGCCACGAGCCCATCCACCGTCGCGGGACTCATCGCCTCCGCCTCCT
>JBHHWA010000065.1:0-6155 GCA_046756285.1 Thermoplasmata archaeon | reverse complement strand
CAGATGTTCAACCGGGCCGTCTTGGGGGAGACGCCCGCGGAGGAGGAGGAGCAGATTCGCGGCCGGATCATCGAGGTGACGGTCCACGACCTCACCGGGGATTTCGGCAAGATGCACATCAAGGTGCAGTTCCGGGTCGAGACGATCCGGGGGAGTGAGGTCACCACCCGCTACGTGGGCCATGACATGACCTCCGACTACATCCGACGCCTCACCCGCCGGAAGCGGTCTCGAATCGACGGCACGTTCGATGTAAAGACGAAGGACGGAGCCGTCCTCCGCGTCAAGCCCATGGCCATCACCGACCGACGCATCCAGAACTCGAAGCAGGCCGCCATCCGCAAGGTGATGCACCGGGTCGTGTACGAGAGGGCCTCGAAGACGCCCCTCGCGGATTTCGTTCAGGCCATGATCGTCGGCGACCTCGCGAAGGAGATCGCGACGGCCTGCAAGGCGATTCAGCCCATCTTCCGGGTGGAGATTCGGAAGAGCGAACTCCTCCGGAGCCCCAGCGTCGAGGCCCCCGAGGAGGCGATGGCCGAGGTGCCTGAGGAACAGCCCCCTGAGGAACCGCCCGCGGAGGAGCCGGAGCTCGAGGAGCCCGCCCCCGCGTCCTAGTTGTACTCGCGAGGCCACGTCTCCGGCGGCCCCATCCGTAGAACTTCCTTCAGGGCACCCTGCACGTACGGTCGCACCATGCGTTTTCGCCAGTAGAAGTGGCCGTCGGCGTTGTCCAGTGGCTTTGCCAGTTCGAAGGCCGCCTCGGCCACGGCGTTCACATCGGCCTCGGTGGGCTCCCCGCCCTCCAATAGTTCACGAGCCTCCAAGACCTCCTTGGGTCGCGACGCCACGGCGCCCAAGGCGAGGCGCGCTCGTGTCACCGTCCCGTTCTCCATGGTGAGTGCCACGGCCACGCCGAGAATGGGGAAGTCGAAGGAGCCCCTCCGTCGTAGCTTCCAGTACGTCGTCCGGAGGCCGTCGGCCGGAGGGAGCCGAATCTCGGTGAGAACCTCGTCCCTCTCTTTCGTGAGGTAGTCGATGCCGTCGTCCCGATAGAACCCGTCCGCCTCCACCTCGCGCTCTCCCTTTGGACCCAGAAGTCGAAGGCTGGCCTCGAGGGCGATGGAGACGGGGGCGACGTCCGAGGAGGAGAGGGCCCAGCACCGGGGACTCCCGGGGGCCACGAGGCAGATGTCCCCGTCCTTCTTCAGGCAGAACCCGACGGCCTTCCGCCACGGGAAGGGCATATTGTAGTAGTTGCAGCGGGGGTCGACACAGAGGTTGCCCCCGATGGTCCCCATATTCCGGAGAGGGGTGGTGGAGACGAGGCCGGCCGCCTTGGCGACGGCGTAGTAGTGCTCTCGGACGACCGGATGGGTGCTCACCTCTCGGAGGGTCGCCCCCGCGCCAAGGATCAGGCCCGTCTCCGGGGTTCCCCCAATCTGGCGAAGCTCGGGGATGTTCGCGAGGCCGACGAGGACCTTGGGTTCGAACTGCCGCCGCTTCATGTTGGGGTAGAGGTCCGTGCCGCCGGCCACGATCATGGCGTCGGGACCTTGCTCACGCAGGGCCTCCACGGCTTCCTCCAGGGAGGTCGGGGCGAGGTAGGTGAACGGGGGCAACCGGAGCATCAGTCCCCTCCGCTCATGGGGAAGACCTCCACCTTCTTGCCCTCCGGCGGCTCCACGTGGAGGACCTCGTCGAGGCCGTAGTCGGGCAGTCCAGTCGGACCGATGAGGGGCTCCTCCCCCCGGGCCGCCTTATCCAGGGCGCTGAGGACCTTGTCCGGGGTGATGGGAATCTCGTGGAACCGCACCCCGATGGCGTCATGGACCGCATTGGCGACGGCGGGGATGACTGGGAGGAGGGGGCCTTGTCCGCACTCCTTCGCCCCGAAGGGGCCCTCCGGGTCCACCGTCTCCACGAGGATCGTCTCCACCGGGGGCATGTCCTTCGTCGTGGGGCTCTTGTACTCCAGCATGGAGGGGATCTTGTGGAGGCCCTGGCGGAAGGTCTGTTCCTCCAGGAGGACCTCCCCCAGGCCCATGTATACGCTCCCCTCGACCTGGCCGAGGACCAGGGTGGGGTTCAAGGATCGTCCGATGTCGTGGGCGATCCAGACCTTCTCCACCTCCACGACCCCGCTCTCCTTGTCGGCGATCACTTCAGCCACGCAGGCGGAGTAGCTGTAGGCGGGCGAGGGGCCCACGCCCGCGCCCTTGTAGGGTCCAGACAACTCCGGTGGCTTGTACGCGCCGCTCGATGAAAGGCTCCCGTGTACGGTTTCTGCGAGGGCGCACGCCTCTTCCCAAGCCACGCCTTCCTCCGGACGTTGGGCATCGAAGACGCGGCCTCCCCGGAACGCGATCCGGTCCGTGGGGACCTGGAGCTGCGCGGCCACGCCCTCCGCGATCTGCGCGCGCAACCGTTCGGCCGCTTGGATGGCGGCGTTTCCGGCCATGAACGTCACCCGGCTGCTGTAGCTGCCTAGGTCAATTGGCGTGAGGTCCGTGTCGGCGGTAACCAGCTGGATGTCCTCCGGCTCCAGGCCCAGCACCTCGGCCGTGGTGGAGGCGAGGACCTGATCCGAGCCCTGGCCGATGTCGATGGCCCCGCAGAAGAGGGCGACCGTGCCGCTCCGGTCCACCTTGAGTTGGACCTCGGAGTGAGGCATGTCGTTCCAGTAAACGGGGAGGCTGGCCCCGCTAATGTAGGCGCTCAGGCCAAACCCCACGCCGCGACCTTCGGGGAGCTTGCCAACCTTCTCGCGATACTGGGAGGCATCCAACACCTTGTCGACACACTCGCGTAGCCCGCAACTCGTGATGCGGAGCCAGTTGGCCGTGTAGGTGAAAGGCTCGACGAGGTTCTTCAGCCGAAAGTCGATGGGGTCCATCCCCAGCTCCCGGGCGAGGTGTTCGAAGTGGACCTCGATGGCGAAGCGGGGCTGGGGAGTGCCATGCCCCCGCTTCGGTCCGCAAGGGGGCTTGTTCGTGTAGACCCGCGTCCCTTCGAACTTGTAAGCGGGGATCTTGTAGGTCGTGGTCTGCAGGGCGCCGGTGTAGTAGGTGCTTACGACGCCGTAGCTGCCGTAGGCCCCGCCGTCCAGGAAGGAGCGGAAGTGCATGCCCGTGATGGTCCCGTCCTCCTTGACCCCCGTCTTCACCCACATGAGCGTGGGGTGGCGGCCGCGGTGCGCGTAGAAGACCTCCTCCCGGGTGAGGGTGAGCTTCACGGGCTTCCCCGTCACCATCGCCAGCTTCGCGACCACGATCTCGTGGTTGAACGGGTCGCTCTTCCCACCGAACCCGCCTCCCACAGGAGTGGCAATGACGCGGATGCGGTTCATCGGGAGGCCGAGGACCTTGGCGAGGGCCCGATGGACGTAGTGGGGGGTCTGGGTGGAGGACCAGAGGGTGACCTTCCCTTCCGGTTCCCAGCGGGCCACCGCCGCATGCTGCTCCATGGGCAGGTGGTTGGATCCCTCGAAGAAGAAGAGGTCCTCCCGGCTATGATCTGCGTCGGCGAAGCCCGTCGCCACGTCCCCGAACTCCAGGGAGACGGCCTTGTGGACGTTGGGCCCGAAGCGGAGGGTCTCGATGGGCTCCCCCTCCTTCTCCAGGGCCTCCTCGATGGTCATGTAGGACGGCAGGTCCTCGAGGTCGAGTTCGATGAGTTCCGTGGCCTCCTCCGCCGTGTCCTCGTCCACCGCGGCGACGGCCGCGATGGGGTCCCCCACGTACCGGACCTTCTCCGTGCACAGCGCCTCCTCGTCCTGGCTGACGGGGAGGATCCCGTACTTTTCTGGGAGGTCCTGGCCCGTAAGGACCGCAACGACTCCAGGGAGTGCCTCGGCTCGGGAGGTGTCGAGGGACTTGATCCTGCCGTGCGGGACGGGACTCCGCAGGAGCTTCGCGTAGAGCATCCCCGGCAGGTGAATGTCGTCGGCGAACTGCGCCTGGCCGGTCACCTTCGCCGGGCCGTCCACCCGGCCCCGGGGCTTGCCGATGACGGAGAACTCGGTCAGGGCGCCACCTCGGGAAGCGCCTCCGGCGGCTTCTCCAGCTCGGCTCCCATCCGGTCGGCCGCCAATTCCACGGCTTCGAAGATCTTGAGGTAGCCGGTGCACCGACAAAGATTGCCGCTGAGCCCGTCCTGAATCGCCTCACGGGATGGCGCTGGGTCGACGTCGAGGAGTGCCTTGGCCGCCATCAAGAAACCAGGCGTGCAGTAGCCGCACTGGGCCGCGCCGAGTTCCGAGAAGGTCTCCTGCAGAGGATGCAGCTCCCCCCCGCGCGCGAGGCCTTCCACGGTCGTGAGTTCCCTGCCCTGCACTTCGACGGGCAAGGTGAGGCATGAGAGGACGAACAGGTCGTCCACAAGAACGCCGCACGTGCCGCACTCCCCCAGCTCGCAGCCGTGCTTCGTCCCCGTAAGCCCGAGGTCCTCGCGAAGTACCTCTAAGAGGGTCTTCTGGACAGGGGCGACGACGTCGTACCGGCGTCCGTTCACAGTGAGACGAAGCCAGACGTCCTGGGGATCCGCTCGCGTCACCTGGCTCGTCCAAGACCCCCTGGCGCCATAAGGGTAATGGTCTCCCTGGCCGGCGCCCTGGGGGCCCAACGAAGGCTTATGTAGCGACGTAGATTGCCTCGCCCGTCGGGGTGGCTCAGCCTGGTGGAGCGCCGGACTCATAGGGTCTCGTAGAAACGGCGCACTCCTGGGAAATCCGGAGGTCGCGGGTTCAAACCCCGCCCCCGACATTCTTCCGGGCTCACCCGTTTGTTGACCATGTGGTCAACGCCAGAGGGGGTTTCATAGTCTTCCAGCGACCTGCGCAGGGCCATGACGGTGCGGGTGGCCCTAGTCAGTCTCCTCGTCTCCATGCTCGTGCTTGGAGGAGTCGTGTCCTTCCTCGGCGGGACTGTCCAAGAACGAATAGGGCTCGATGCCTTCCGGACCCAAGCCGACTTTCAAGCGTATCTAAGCGCCCTTCGCCAAGCCGAGTCGAGTACCGGCGGCCTACAATGGCCGCAAGTCGGACCCTTCACCGACGTTACCTCGGCCACAGGCACCCGAGAAGCGGACGGGGGTTTCTCGACGACCAATGTCCAGGTGGCCGGCGTGGACGAAGCGGATATCGTGAAGACAGATGGCGAGTTCCTCTACCTGGCCTCGGGGGAGGAGGTGGTACTAATCCGGGCCCATCCGCCCGCCTCGATGGGTATCGTCTCCAAGATCAGGCCTTCGGACTTCGTTGGCGATGGTGACAGCGCGGTTCGAATTCTCGGTCTGTTTCTCTATGAGGACACCCTTGTCGTCATTTCCAGCTCCCTGGCGACCTTTGGCGGTCATCGCATCCTCCCCGCCAGCGATTACGGGATGCTGATCCTTGAGAGCAGAACGGTCGTCTCTCTCTTCTCAGTCGCCGATCCTCGGGACCCGACCTTCCTCCAGTTCTTCGAACTCTCGGGATCCTACCAAGCCTCTCGATTGAAAGGAGGGGTCGTCTACCTTGTCCTCCACCAGACCCTCTGGATTCAGGGGGACGAGGTCTCGTACCCGACGTTCTGTGCGGACGGACGGTGTGAGCCTTACGATGCCCACCGGATCTTCTACGACGCGGAGGCGTCGGACGCCGGATCCCTCACCAACGTCGTCGCCATCGACCTCGAAGGCGAGCAGGTGGGTTACCTCTCCGTCCTCACAGGGTTCGCCTCAACCGTGTACATGTCTCTCGAAAACCTCTACGTCACCTTCGCGAAGTGGGGCCGCCTAGGACTGCCCTTCCCTCGACCCGACCTGACCTCGACGGGTACTGGCTTCACGTCTATCTACCGCATCTCCGTCGCTGGAACGAATCTTGTGCCGGTGGCGGGTGCGAATGTCCGAGGCTGGGTCTTGAACCAATTTTCCCTGGACGAACATCGGAGCTACCTGCGCGTGGCGACCACCACGTGGGGGAGTGCCACCGAAAACAACGTTTATGTCCTCGATCCCGACCTAGCCGTCGTGGGGGCCCTGGAGGGCCTCGCCCGGGGCGAGACCATTTATTCCGCCCGTTTCGTCGGCGAGCTCGGTTACCTGGTGACCTTCCAGAAGGTCGATCCCTTCTTCGTCCTGGATCTCTCCATCCCCGACCGGCCCGAGGTGCT
>JBHHWA010000064.1:0-6191 GCA_046756285.1 Thermoplasmata archaeon | reverse complement strand
ACTCCTCGAAGCTCGTGGGCTCGAAGTGGCGGACTACGAAGTCTCGATTGATGACATCAAGCACGAGGACGCCCCCCGGGCTGGCGAGGTCGCGGAACTGGCGGAGGATGGCTAGGTCCGTGGCGTCGTCCCAATAGCCAAGGGAGGTCAGCAAGTTCACGATGGCGTGAAAGGGCCCCTCTCTGTCCAGGGAGGAAGCGATCTCGCGGAGGTCCCCCTCGTGGAAGGTGACCCGGTCCTCCACCCCGAGCTCCTTTGCGAGGGCCACGGCCCGCTGGACGTACGCAGGCACCAGCTCGAGCCCCACAACCCGCCACCCGCGCTTTGCGAAGTGCACGGCATGGCGGCCGATCCCGCAGGGCGCGTCCAAGAGGCGGCGGCCTCGGACCCCCGCCTTCTGCAGAATCTGCTCCAGGCGGGTCACTTGGTCGGGGGCGTACTTGAGGCCGGCCTCATGGATCGGCAGGAACCGGTCGGGGTGTTCGTGGAATAGATTGAGCGTCCAGTGTTCCTCGGCCACGTCCCGCGGACGATGGGGCGCGATATAGCCCTTGTCGGGCGGACCGCTTAGTCGAGGAATTCGACGCGGGCCTTGTCGTGGTAGTCGACCTCGACGGGGACCCCGAAGATGTGGGAGATGTTCTGGACCGGGTGCCGTCCTCCCATGCTCACGCGTCCGAAGTCCTCGTTCCGCACGCTATTCTGAACCTCGAGATACACGTCCAGTCCGAGGACGAGGCGGCGAGCGCCCCCTCGGGCACGAATGGCCCGCTCGAGGAAGTCGAGGAGTCGCTCCCCCTCCCGCCGGGACAGGGTCTCTTCGCCGGCCATGGTCACCCGAGCCACTCGTCGTCGGTGGCGTGGCGGGGTGGGCGCCGACACTGCGGACACACGAACTCCCCCGTCTCCTCGTTCCGGTCGAAGGGGCCCTCGTAGCTGCAGAACTCGCAGAGCCCCCCGAAGGCCTTCCCCGCGCCTGCCACGTGTCGCAAACGGACCCCCTCGCTATAAGGAGTCCGACGATAATCATCGGAACAACAATATATATCTGGGAGGGCCAGTTCCACTCGCGTATGCATTTCCGGGCCGGGAAACTCTATGGCATGCCGGTCATCTCGGCGGACGCCTGGCAAGTGGGCCGGGTCCACATCGCCTTGGTCGGGGACGACTGGAACGTCGCGGCCCTGGAGATGAAGCCAGAGCGGGGCTTCACCAAGGCCCTCGGACTCCGGACCCGGAAGGAGCGGGAGGCCGCGCTTCTCGGCTCCAACGCCATCGCCTCGGTGGGCAACTTCGTCCTCCTCAAGACCCCCCTCAGCAAGCTGCCGGACTTTCTCATCAAGCCGGACAAGCCGCCCATGGCCCTGCCGTGGGTGCTCTGGATGCCGGTGGTCTCACAGGACGGCCAGAACCTCGGGATCGTGGAGGACGCGTACATCGACACGAACCTGTGGAAGGTGGACAGCCTGACCTTCCTCCTGGACCGGAAGCCTTACCAGCGGCTGAGGTCCCTGAACCCCGCGAAAAGGAAGCGCCGGCTGGACGTCCCCACGAGCCTGGCCATCCTCGGCGATGTGATTCTGCTGAAGGTTCGGGCGGCCGAGCTGAAGCGACTCGTCACGGAGGGAGCCGTGGAAGAGGTCACGGGGGTCGGCACCCCCGAGCGGGCGTGAAGCTTAGCCGAGACCGAGCTGGGCGATCTTCTCCGGCAGGTACGCATCCGTCACGTAGTCCAAGCCGTACTTGGCGAGCGCCTGCTGCTCGGCCTTCTTCCCGATCTCCAGCATCAGCTCCACCTCGTCCCGCCAGAAGGGGTCGCCAAACCGGGGGTCGGTCTGGATGTCCCGAAGGGCCTTTGCATCCTGGGGCGTCAGCGCATCCGCCGGAAGGTCGTAGTTCAAGATGTCCGAAGCGGTAATCCCGAGGAACGAGGCGGAGGGCGTGGCGAGGTACTCCGAGATGTGCGCGGTCTTGATGGCCCCGTAGGCGATGGAGGCGTAGATTCGGAAGGACCACGGATCGCCGTCACTAAATAAGACGACCTCGAGACCCACTTCTTCGTTGAGCCGCCGAAGAAATCGGCGCGTCGCCCGAGCCGGCTGCCCCTTAATGTGGACCAGCAATGCCCGCGCCTCCTCGTCGAACCGGTTCTCCACCAGCCGGTCAAACATGCCGCCCGTCTCGACGGCCAGGACGAAGTCGGCATCGACCTCCAGGAGCCGGAGCTTCTCGGCCTCCACGTTGTGGGGGATGCCGTAGCCGGAATCTCCGACGTCGTCGCGGCAGTTGAATCGCTTGGGCTCGCCGCGTCGGTTCACCTCTTCCACCGTGAGGTTTCCCATGACGCGAGCGCCGTCCTCCTCTGGCCGCAGCCGGAAGTCCTCCCTGAGGCTGCCGGTGACGATCTCCAGGTCCTCCGCCAGCAGGTTGCTCTCATCCTGGGTCGAGAACCCGGCGTGTTCCCACCCTTCAGAGATGTAGTAGAGCTCTCGGAGGGTCGAGGACTTGCGGTCCTGAATCATGTCTCGAATGAAGTCCAGAACGTAGAGGGTGCGGAGGAGCATCTTGGCCCCCTTGAGCGTCTTGGCCGAGCGTGTTCCTTTGGCCTTCCCGTACGTCCAGACCCCCTTCCGGGCGTTGAACCGGATGTTGGACTTGGTCCGGAGCGGGATGGCCATTTCGGGAATCTGGCCCCGGTCCAGATGCTCGTACAGCGTCGCGGCCAGACCTCGGAGGGAGCGGACGACCGAGGCCTGACGGGCCTCCCGGGTCTGGCTAGCCACTCTCGGCCACCTCCTCGGCCAGGACGCCTTCGGCCGAGAGGGGCCCTTCAGCGGGAACGGTGGTCGCGTCGAGGTCCCAGTCCCCAGGAAGCAGATCCGCCCCCACCACCTGACTTGCGGGCACGCCGCTCACGAAGAGCTCCCCCTCGGCGTATTCGCCCCGCGCCAACCCCTTGAGTTCGAACGCGACCACAGCCTTCTCGGTCGGGGAGATCCACGGGAGCTTCCAGCTCGCCTTGCCGTCTGGGCTCACCGCGGGCGGGGGCGCCATGGTGGCCTGAACCTCGGCCCCCAGGGGGAGGGCTGCGTGGAGGATCAATCGCTTCCGCGCGCCGGTGTAGTTGTACACCTCGATTTGCACACGATGGCGGGGCCCGTCGTGCACTACCTGTTCGTCGATCCACACGACGTTCATGATTTTGGCGATGGTACGGGCGATGTCCGGCGTCGGCCGGCCCACAATCTTGGCGCTCTTCTCTGCCATGATGGGAAGGACCGCCCGCACGATTTCGAACTTCTCTCCCGTCTTCGTCCGTCGCGCCTTCCGGTTCATGTGAGAGCGCAGTCGTCGCCCGCCTTCCTGGAGGGCCCGGACGATTTCGGCCACGATCTCCGGGATGGGGGAAATGGCCTCCTTCGCCTCGGAGGTGAAGGGGACACGGGTGGCGCAGACGTGGACCAGAATGATCGCCGGGCCATAGGGCATCCCCCTCCCGCCTCGTTGCTCCAACCCGTACCGACGCCAATCCACCGATTCGATGGCCTGCGCGGTCGCACAGGCGCCTTGCTGGTAAAGCAGGGGGGCCCGGTTTGCGTAGCGGAGGACCTCCACGGGGTGGTCGCCGGGGAGATCGCCCCCGTACACGATGCCCACCTCCGCCTGAAAGGGATGGCCCCCATAGACGGCGGGGGGACGAGTGATCGGCGGAGAGAAGAACTCGGGTCGGAGGTTTCCGACCACGTTCCGCAGTCCCGTCCGAATGAGGCGCTCGCCGATGGGGGAGAGGCAATCCGACGGTGGGGCCATGATCTTCACGCCTCGAAAGGCCGCGTGCAACCGCTTCGCCCTGGGCAGCTTGAGCTCCTTCGGGTGGAGTTCTGGCGGAATCTCGGCCTCGCGGCAGATTTCCTTGGCGACCCGGGCGCTGATGCGACTGAAGTCCGATTGGAGGAAGGCGGTGATTCGCCGATTGGAACTCTCCTTGGCCATCTGCAGGAGGGTTCCTAGCTCGACGCCGTACGGGTGTGGTTTCACCTCCATCGGCGGCGGGGGCAGTTCGGAGGAGGCTCGTTCGAACGTTCGACGCGGGCCATTGGGTGGGAGGAAGACAATCCGGGCGTAGGGGTTGACGATGGCGGTGGCACGGAGATACTCCATCACCGATTGTCTCCCCTTCACGAAGCGACCGCGAAGGAGGATCTCGACCCGGGTACCGTGCTCCCGATCCCAGACCACGAAGTCCCGCTTCGTGACCTGCGGGCGATTCCGCTTGGTATCGATCAGGAGCTGGATCTGGTAGGCCACGTCATCCTGGGCGGTCTTCGATCGCACGACCGCCGGCTTGCCGGTCGTAATCTGTCCGTAGAGAATCGCTCCGGAGATTCCTAGGCCCTGCTGCCCGCGTGTCTGGGACCAGGTGTGGAAGCGGGAACCATAGAGGAGCCTGCCGAAGACCTTGGGCAGCTGGCGCTTCACGATGCCGGGGCCGTTGTCCTCCACCACGAGCCGATACTCGTCCTTATCCACACGGTCGATCTGGACGCGCAGGTCCGGCAGGACGCCGTATTCCTGGCAAGCGTCGAGGGCATTGTCGATCCCTTCCTTGACCGAAGTCAGGAGGGCTTTGGTCGGCGAATCGAATCCCAAAATGTGCTTGTTCCGCTCAAAAAACTCGGAGACGGAAATCTCCCTTTGCTTGGCGGCTAGCCGCTCGGCAAAGGTCTTGCGAGTCATGCCATCCCTTCCGACGGCCGGCGTATCAGAGGCCCCCACTTAAGGCTTTGGAGACGTCCGTCACGCCCGCGTTCCCGGCGCCAGAGGTTATAAGGACGGCCGGGGGAGGGGTGAGTGAAAGTCGCCGGGCGGTTGACCGTCTGGCGGGGACCGTTTAATAGGCCCGACGGCTGAACGAAGCCTCGGGTGGTCTCATGAAGCTCGCTGTCGTCGCCTTGGGCGGAAATGCCATCGCACCCCCTTCCGGCCCCTTGATGTGGACCGGTCAGCTCGACGTCGCCCGCAGGTTGACGCCCCTGCTCCTCGCCCTGCACGAGCGGGAGTACCGGTTGGTGGTGACCCATGGTAACGGGCCCCAGGTTGGCGCCATCCTCTCGCAGAATGAGATCGCAGCCGGGGAAGTCCCCGCCAGCCCTCTCGACGTCCTGGTTGCCCAGTCCCAGGCACAGATCGGATACGCGCTCCAGGTCGCGCTCCTGGAGGCCTGGGGACGCGAGGGGTGGGGGGGCACGCCCGTCGCCCTCGTGACGTTGGTGGCTGTCGACCAAAAGGACCCTGAATTTCACACACCCTCGAAACCCATCGGGCCCCTCGTGCCGGAGTCACGCGCCCGCGAACTCGAGCGGTTGGGGGCAACCATGGCGGAGGACCCCCGCGGCGGGTTTCGTCGCCTCGTTCCGTCCCCGTGGCCCCAAGAGGTTCTCGGCGCTTCCCAGATCCGAGGGATTCTCGAGGAAGTCCCCCTGGTTATCGCCGCGGGAGGAGGGGGGGTCCCCGTCGTGCAAGAGGAAGGCAGCGTGCGAGGCATCGAGGCGGTGGTGGACAAGGATCTCACGAGCAGTCTCCTCGCGACGGAGCTGGGGGCCGAACTGCTCCTCCTCCTTACCGATGTGCCCCATGTTTACCTGGATTTCGGGACGGAGGCGGAAAGGGCCTTGATGGAGCTCACCGCCCGAGAGGCGGAGGGGCACCTCCTCAACGGGCAGTTCCCCCCAGGAACCATGGGACCGAAGGTCCGCGGGGCGGTCGACTTCCTCGACGGGGGCGGCCAGGTCGCGATCATCGTCGATCAGGCGGGGGCGATCTCGGCCCTGAATGGCGAGGCCGGCACGCGAATCAGACCCGGGAGACCCCGGACCCATTCGTGAACGAGACCCATCCGAAGAGCGGCTTCCTCGGCCGAGCGATAACGATTTCTCGCCCTCAAGGCTTCGTGGCGTGTGGCTTCCCTGGAGGAGCGCATTCAGGAGATCGAAGAGGAGATCCGGCGGACGCCATACAACAAGGCCACCCAGAAACACCTGGGCCGCCTGAGGGCCCGATTGGCCAGACTTCGGGAGGAGGCCGCCCGCCCAAAGGGTTCACGCCAGGAGGGCCCAGGCATCCGGAAGGCGGGGGACGCCACCGTGGCACTCGCCGGGTATCCGAGCGTGGGGAAGAGTACCCTCCTGAAC
>JBHHWA010000063.1:0-6195 GCA_046756285.1 Thermoplasmata archaeon | reverse complement strand
GGAGAGGAGCACGAGGGCCGGAGGTCCATCGGCTACATAAGGTGGACCTCCTCGCGAAGCGTGCCGGCGACCGGCCCCACGTGGGACGTCCTCTAGAGAACCACCTGCCAAAGCTCTTAAGCGGGGTGCCTGCTAGCCGCGCGCCGGGTCCAGATGGCTGCAGAGGTCGCGGAAGCGGGCCAACCCGTCGGCCCCGATGTTCGCATCGAGCTGAGCCGCGACCTTCGGTTCTTCGACATCACCATGATTGGCATCGGGGCCATGATCGGGGCCGGGATTTTCGTCCTCACCGGTTCCGCGGCCCGCCTGGCCGGTCCGGCTGCGGTGATTGCCTTCGGCATCAACGGTCTCGTGACCCTTCTCACGGCCTTCACCTACGCGGAGCTGGGTTCGGCCTATTCCCAGGCCGGGGGCGGCTACGTGTGGGCTCGGGAGAGCCTGCCACCCCCCGTCGGGTTTATCAGTGGCTGGCTATCGTGGGCGGCCACCCTCATTGCCTGCGCTCTGTACGCCGCCGCATTTGGAAGTTTCCTCGCGTTGGCCTTGGAGGAACTGCAGGTCGGAGCGGCCTTCCTGCCCCCCGAAGTCACCTTAGGCGGTCTCACGTTCAACCCTCTCACGAAGGGCGTCACCGCTTTCATCGTGATCTTTTTCGTCGTCATCAACTATGTCGGGGCCCAGAGCACGGGGAAGACCGAGAGCGCGATGACGATCGGCAAGATGGCCGTCCTAGGTCTCTTCATCGTCATCGGCCTCAATGCCATGTTCCGGGACCCCACCATTGGTCAGCGGTTTTTCGATGAGTTCCTTCCCGAGGGGGCGGGAGGCATCTTCCTCGCTATGGGAATCACCTTCATCGCCTTCGAAGGCTACGAGATCATCGCGCAGTCCGGGGAGGAGGTGAAAGATCCCAAACGCAACATCCCACGAGCCATCTTCCTCTCCATTGCCGTGGTGGTGATCTTCTACGTGCTGACCTTCATCGTGGCCTTGGGCGTGATTGAATGCGACCCCCCTTCACAGGCCTATCTGTGCCTGGGCGGAACGGCGGACCCGGAGCGTGCCATGATAGAGGCCGGCCGATCCCTGGCGGGTCCGCTTGGTCTCGCCATCATGCTTGCAGGGGGGTTTCTCGCAACGACGTCCGCCCTAAACGCCACCATCTACTCCTCCTCCCGCGTCAGTTTCGCCATGGGGCGGGACAACACTCTCCCGCGAAGCCTTGGCCGCGTTCACCCCCGCCGCCAGTCCCCCGCCAATGCGGTCCTCGTGAGCGGGGCCATCATCGTGATTTTCGCCCTCGTCCTCCCCATCGAACAGATCGCCGCCTCGGCGGCCGTGATGTTCCTCCTCCTCTTCGCGATTGCCAACATGAGCCTCCTTGCCCTTCGAAGAAAGAGGCCCGATCTCGAGCCTGGCTTCCGGGTGCCCCTCTACCCCTTCATCCCCATCCTGGGGATCGTCGCCAACATCGGCTTGGCCATCTACGTGCTAAACTTCTCCGGCCAGTCCTTCGGCGGTCTGAGTTCGGGGCAGGTCGCCTGGTACGTGGCCATTCTCTGGCTGAGCATCGGGCTGGCCTACCGGTTCTTCTCGGGGGGACGGACGGAGATTGAAACCCCCCGGGTGATTCGAAGAGAAATTTTGGAGGTCATCGCTGCCCCGGTCCGTAAGGCCGTGGCGGCGGGCCGCCGTGTCCTGCTTCCCATCCGCGATCCTGGAAACCTCGCCATGGTCCGGGCCGGGGCCCAGATCGCCAAGGAGCGGGACGCCGAGCTCCTCCTCCTCCATGTGATCGAGGTCCCCCTCAACATGCCCCCCAAGTCGGTACGCTTCTCCTACGTGAACGACCGCATCCGCACCCTTCGACCGGCAGAGCAGGCTGCGCGGGAGGTGGGGATCCCCGTGTCGGTGCTCGTGAAGATTTCACACCGTATCTACGAGACGATCTTGGAGGCGGTGGGAGAAGAGGGAGCGGACCTCCTCGTGTTGGGCTGGCGGGGCGAACGACCGGCCCGAGGCGGGCGGGTGCTTGGAAGCAACATCGATTACCTGGTCCAGCGGGTAAACGTGGACGTCATCGTCTTGAAGACGGTCGGGATGAAGGAGAAGTTGGAGAACCTGACCCTCCTGTCGGGTCGCGCTTCTCACGTGAATTACGCAGCGCGCATTGCTGCCCAGCTGGCCAGAGAGAACGAGGCCCGGGTCACGGTCCTCTCCGTCGTGCCCCAGCGGGCGCAGGAAGAAGAGGCCATCGCGCTCGCGCATCGCCTGATGGAGGTCTTCGAGGAGGCGGAGGTCCCCCACGAACACAAGCTGGTCTACTCTGGCTCTGTGCTGAGCGCCGTGGAGCGGGCTGCCGCCGAGACGGACCTCCTGGTTATGGGGGCGAGCCCGACCTGGGTGCTCCGCAAGTACGCCTTCGGCCCCTTGGAGGACCGCATCGCAAAGCGTGTCACCTCCCCCACCCTGATGGTTCGGAAGGCGGTGGAGGCCGCTAAACCTGTAGAAACAGAAGCTTGATGTTCTCCTCGTGGAACAGCTCCTGGGCCCGCGAGATGAGTTCGCTCTTGATCTGCTTCATCTGACCCGGGTCCGAGATGTAGGCCCAGAGCTGGTAGCTCACGGCGTTGCCGTGGATCTCCCGCGCGTACACCACGGGGGCGGGGTCAGGCAGAATGCCCTCCACCCGGTGCGCCGCCTCCGTCAACAGCGCTTCGACCTTCCGGTGGGGCCGGTCGAAACTCACGGTGACGTCCACGGTCATGGCGTAGGTCTTGGACCGGCTGAAGTTGGTGATCGTCTCGGAGAGGAGTTCCTTGTTGGGGAGGTTAACGACCTCGCCCCGGAGGTTCTTCACCTTCGTAAGGGTGAGGTTGACCTCTAACACATCGGCGACGAGGTTCTCCCCGATCTTGATGCGATCCCCCTCCTGGTAGGGGTCCGCGTTGATGAGGGCCACCCCCGCCAGCGCGTCGCTGATGGCCTCGTAGAGGACGAGGACGCCGGCGAAGCCCCCGATCACGAGGATGAGGCCGATGAGCAGGAGCTGGTCGGCCGATAGGTTGACGGAGAGGATGAGGAAGATGATGGCGAGGGCGGCCCCCGCGTACACCGTATACTTCGTCGTGGTCCGGAAGAGCTCCACGACCCGGGGGTTGTACTTGGTCGTCCGGAGCTTGAAGTCGGTGAAGAAGGAGTCGGCCACCCGGACGGCGATGGCCATGATGACGAAGGTGGCGATAAGGACCGTGATGAAGGAGGCGCTGAGGTAGGGCGCCAGGGGCGCCAGGATGTACTGGTTGATGAAATCGACCACTGTCTGGTTCTGCGGCGGCAGGAGGGCGAGCCCCCCGATGGTGGCGACGACGACGCCGAAGAGGTACAGGGCATACCGCACCATGACCTCCGTCACAGCGAAGGAGCTGGCCGGGATGACTTTCTCCGGTTTCTCCTCCAACTGCCCCCTGAGGTACGTCAGGTACCGACGGACCGTCCGCGCGGCCACGAGGGCAGCCATCAGGACGAAGATTACGAAGAGAATCGAGGGCATGTGCAGGATGACCTGCTCCGTGTAGCCCCGGATTAGCGGGGAGCCTGTGGCGAAGGCCACCAGGACCACGACCAGGCCCAGGAACGTCCAGGTGCCGATGATGATCCTCTTAATCAGCTCCAGGGTTCGCCGATCCAGATAGCGGCTCTCCTGGGCCTTCAGATACTCGAAGAATCGGTTCAGGTAGGCGAAGATGTAGAGGAAAGCCACGAAGATGAAGAACGTAAGGACAAAGGCCGGCCAGAACGTCAGCAGGAACAGGGTCAGGTCGTCCAGGAGGGTCAGGGCGTGGGGGGACAACGGCGCAAAAGACCTTGAGGCGGTTATTTAATCCTTTTTGGCTGAGTTCTGCTGAGTTTGACGGTGTAACCTGGATCGCTGCCTCGTTAGACCTTCTGTGCAAGGAGGCCGGACTCCGTCAGGAAGTAGTCCCAGACTCGGTTCACCGCGGTGACTCGGAGTCCAGTGGCCTCCACCTCACGGACGAGTTGCTCCGAGGCGAGGGGAACCTCATCCGTGAAGGGCCAGAGCGTCAAGCGCTCGACGAGGCCCCGCCAGAAGCGGTAATACGGCGTCGGCGTGGGCGCGTACACGATGCAGTACCCCCCCGGGCGGACCAACCGAGCGTGAGCGGCGAGGAGTTTGGACCGGAGACGGCTGTCAAAGTGCTCCACGACCCCCGCGCTGTGGACAAGGTCGAATTCCTCCTCGAGGCGGAGCCGAAAGAAGTCTTGATGGACGAAACTGACCTCACACGTGAGGGATTCGAGGGTCTTTCGAGCCAGGACCAGCATCTTGCGATTCGCATCGACGAGGGTGACGCGCCGCGTGGGCACGGTCTCAGCGATCCGGTTTGTCACGTAGCCCGTCCCCGAGCCGAGCTCGAGAATGGTAAGGGGACCGGAGAAGGAGGCGCTGCGAAGAAGCTCGCGATATCCCCGGAACAGGGCCTCCATGAAGAGGCGGCCCACGATGGAGCTCGAGGCATTGACGTCCGCAAACAGGTCCCAGTCCGCCGGATGTCGGACGGCCTGTGCGTCGGTAGCGGTCATCGGGTCTCTCCTCTCACGGGCCGGCGAGGGGGTGAGGTCGGAGGAAATCGGTGCCCCCCTTTGAATGTATCGCGAGCCCACAACGAGACCGGCAGTTTCTTAGGGCCAATCGCATCTTCGCGCTCCGGAAGACGATCTAATGACCGTGGAGCTCAGCGTGGTGATCCCAACCCGCGGCGAGGAGGCATACCTTGACTTGCTCCTCTCCGCCCTCCAACACGAGGCGACCACGACGCCGATGGAAGTCATCGTAGTCGACGATCCACGCAAGCCGTCCTCCAGTGCCCAGGCCTTCAGGGAAGTGGGAGCAGAATTCGACGGGAACGGGAGCCGCCTCAGGTACGTCGAACAGAGCACCCCCGGGGGGAAGGCCGGAGCGCTGAACCAGGGTGCGCAAGATGCCTCTTCGGAGACTCTCATGTTCATGGATGCGGATGTCCTGCCCGAGCCCCGACTCATCGAGGAGGCCCTGAGGCTCTCTCATGAGTGCGACGTGGTCAGCGTTCTCCGGAGGCACACCAAGCTAGGATGGTCCATTCTAGGCGAATGGCTGATTCGGCCTCTCTCCTTTGTGACGCCCTGGTGTTGCCTAATGGCCAGATCCGACCTGGCCAAGTACGGATGGTGGAGAAATGACTATGTGGAGGACGTAGAGTTCTGGCTCCGCGCAAGGAACCAGGGATGCGTTGTCCGTTTCCCCGAGCGACGCGTTATCCTCAGGCGTCGGGTGCGCGAGGAGTATCGGAAGAGCGTCCATGCACTCAAACACCTCATGGGCACGCTACACACCCGTCCGTAGAGTTCTGTAGCGGGGACATGGGCGATTTCCTTGAGCCACCACCCCAAGGAGGAGGATGATATCTCATCGGGTCCTACCCAGCGAATCCTCGTTCTCTCAGCCCCCCAGGGGATAACAGGGGGTCAGACCAGATCCAAGGAGAGGGCCTCCACGCTCCCGACGCCTTCCATGCCCCGGAGGGTCGCCTCGGCCGCCTCCAACCGCCCCTCCGCGTCCTCCAGGAGGACGACAACCTCCAAACCTGTGAGGCCAAAGGCCACCGGCCTCTCGACCATGTCCCGCAGGTCCTCCCCAAAGGCGGCCCGCAGCGAGCTCTCAACGGGATGAAGGTCCACCTCAGGTCCCGTGGGCATGACCCGGAATGTGACCACGACACGGCCCACCCAAATCACCTAAGGTCCGTGAAAGTCACACTTGCTGCAGGCGTACGGAACGCTTTGATCCCGACAACGAACGCACCGGCCGATGGTCGCGTCCCCGCAGCGTGGACATCGGAAGATGACGGACCCCTGCTCGGTGAGGGGGCGACCGCAGGTCGTGCATTGGGTCTCAATCCAGGCCAGCACGGCGCGTTCTAGCCGCGGGCGCTTTAAAAGGGTTCCCCGCCCAGTGGCCACGAGAGGGCATAAATAGCAGACCGGTCCATCGCCCCTTGACCCCAGAGGCACAGCCTTTCGAGGCGAATTGGCCCGACATGCCACACCGTAAGGTTTATCCCAGCATGGAGCTTGAAATCACCCTGCGCACCGCCGCCCCCTGGGCCCGTAGCTCAGCTAGGTTGGACGGCCGGA
>JBHHWA010000062.1:0-6395 GCA_046756285.1 Thermoplasmata archaeon | reverse complement strand
GGGCTCGCTGCCTCCGTGTGGTCCCGCGACGTGGGGGAAGCGGAAGCCGTCGCGCGAGACATCCGCGCGGGCACCGTCTGGGTGAACCAGCATCACATCCTCAGCTGCGCCGCCCCCCACGGGGGGTACAAGCAGTCGGGCATCGGCCGAGAACTCGGG
Source organism: Thermoplasmata archaeon (assembly GCA_046756285.1). Taxonomy (GTDB): domain Archaea; phylum Thermoplasmatota; class Thermoplasmata; order RBG-16-68-12; family JAJISG01; genus JAJISK01. Next base: position 6,236 of record JBHHWA010000062.1, on the reverse strand, counting down.
GTCTGGGGGCTCGAGGAGTATACCGAGGTGAAGCACCTCTACCTCGACGAGACGGGAGAGGCCATGAAGGACGCCTTTGGCCTGGTTCAGCCCGAGTAGGCCGGGAAAAGCCATAAGCGACGTCCGGTATTCGCCGCCTGGCTCCCGTGGTGTAGTCCGGTCAAGCATTGGGGCCTCTCGTGGCTCACGGAGCCAGGGAAAGCCCCTGACAGGGGTTCAAATCCCCTCGGGAGCATCTCCCAAGCGATTCGATACCTTACCGCAAGCGACAAGTTATGGCATCACTATACGGCCCAGGGGCGCCAAGGAGGGGCGCGGAAAAATTCCCAGGGCCCGCACGGCGGGGGGAGGTGAACTTGTGATGATTAGATTGAAAGCCATTGCCCTTGCGGGCGCTCTTCTCATCGGGCTCTTGGCGGTGGTCCCTCTCGTTGGGGTGGCCCCCGAGGCGGAGGAGGACTTCGAGGACTGCGCGGATAACGACGTGTGCTTCACTGTCCAACTCACGAACGAAGAAGTCTGCCTCGTCTCTGACTCATGCCCGGGATCATTTGACACGTGGCTCTACGTGAGCAATCCGTCTGAAGACATTCGACGAGAGATCCCCGTCTTCCCCGACGATCCCCCTGGCGAAGACAACGTCGTCGTCGAGTCGCTTACGATCACGGGGACGGACCCGTTCGACGTGGAATTCGCCTTCACACTAGTCGCCGGCGAGGATCCCGTCGCGGAACGATGGGACCCAGTTGTTCACGCCTTCGAGACCCAGAGGGTCTTCTTCCTTGGGTTTGTCCTTGGCTTCGAGGGTAAATGGACATTCGTGTACGAGCTGGCGCTGACGTTCCGGGGAGAGAGCTTTACCCTGGCCATCGACTTCGAAATCGAAGTCGTCGAATAGTCTGTGAGGCCTCTGGAAGGCCAAAGACACACACGCCCGGTAAGAGCGTAAGCGATATCGAATCTGGGGGCCGTCACGGAACAGTTCGCAACCGGAGGTTCCCATACCAGATGTGGTCGAAACTCTAAACTGTCCACTGCCTCGATTCTGAGCATCACTAAGAGCTAAGTGAGGATTGCGACCCTGAGGCTACTTCGGACATCCGGACCTTCCTTGTCAGGGAATACGTTTCCACGTCCCACCCCGGATGGATACAGTTTAGGAACAACAATATCCATGTGCACAATGGTGTTCAATTCGGGGATTGAACCCTATGCGGATCCTATCCCATCGGGAGCATCCCTAATCGTCCTGAGAGGTGGCTATTCCGAAGCTCCACTTCCCAGGTAATCCTCCGCATCCTGCAGGGAGATCTGGGCCTCCACCCCGTCCCTGTACGGCCGGAAACCGAGCCGATCGTTGATCGAGAGCATCGGCGCGTTCACGGTGGCGTTCCCCGTTATGACCACCTCCACCTCGGGGAATTCCTCTCGGACTCGGAGGAGCATGGCCGCCTTCACCCACTTCCCCAACCCCCGTCCGCGATAGACCTCTCGGACGCCCGTTCCGTACTGGTGAATCAGGCTCGCCTCTGACGGGAATTGACCCATGACTGTATATCCGCTGATCCGGCCGTCCCCTTCCACGGTGAGGACCCGCCGTAAGGCCCCTCCCGCGCCGACAAACGAGTCGATGCGCTCCTTCAGGATCTCCGGGGTGAGGAATTCGTCTCCAAGATCCAGGTCCCCGCGGGGCTCCTGGTTGCTTACCTCGTTCGCCATTTCGCAGAACTCCTCCACCAGGTCGTCATCGAGGTAGTCCCCGAAGAACCGGAGAGTCGTCTTCGGCGATCGAGTCGGCCCTTCGGCAGCCCATTGATCTACCATGTCCCAGTCCACTTGATCCAAGACGAGACGGTTCTCCCGCCAGGTCAAGGCGACCTTCGCCCCGATCGTCTCGATGAAACGTCGCCCATCCTCCTCGTCGGTGCCACCGATCAAGAGGGAGCGATCACGACTTCGGGCGACCTTAGTGGCCTTCGCCAGCAAGGCCCGTCCCACCCCTTTGCGACGATAAGGGATCACCACCTGAGGGTCAACCCACGCCATATGGGAGTTGGTCTTGTGGGTCAGCGCGTCCTCCCGCGTGAGCCCGAGCTCGAGCCAACCAATCAGCTCATCCGGTGCCTCTCTCCCGGAGGCTCCAAAGTACAGGGACTCCCACTCTGGGTCCACCCTCTTCATGAGCTTTTCTACCGTCCGATCGTCCCGGAGCGGGTCCTCTGGGTAGGTCTCCTCGTGGCGCTTTCGTCGGAACACGTGGTACATCGCCCACTGGTCCGCGGAGGCGGTCTGAGGCTCGAAGGGGAATATCTCGAGGCTCACCACGACGCCATAAAAGAAGGGCTACGTAAGCTTTCTGAGCCGCGGAGGGAGCTAGGGAACCATCAATCGGAGGACGCGACGGGTCAGCCCGGCGAAGGCCTCATCCACCGACTCCCCCGTCCGGGCGCTGGTGTAGAGCCACGGACATCCCCACCCCTCGCAGAATGCGGTGAGATCCTCCCGCGTGATCGCCCGCGCCTGATCTGCCTTGTTGGCCAACACGTAGGTGGGCACGCTCCCCGCCACCCGGAAGATGGACTGCCGCCACCCGTCCAAGGCCGGAAGCGTCTCGGGCCGCGAGGCATCACAAACAGCCAGGATGCCCTGGACGCCCCTGAAATAGGTCTCGCGCCGCAAATCCCGCATACCCCTGGAGCCCATGATGTCCCACAGGTTGAGGAGCACGGGCACCTTCTCTCGATCCGGTCCCATCGGGACGTCCATCTCCTTCGAGGTCACGTGCGTGCCCCACGTTGCGATGTACCGGTCGTCGTAGTCACCGTAGACGAAGCGCCGAATGAGGGACGTCTTTCCAACGGCGAACTCGCCCGCGAGGCACAGCTTCAGCCGGGTCCGCGTGCTCTGGGGCTGAGCAATCTGCAGGTCCCGAATCAAGGCAGAGAGAAATCACCAGGCGGCCGCCTTAGGCCTTTGCCGACAATTATCAGGAGCGAAAAAGGAGCTATGACGAACTGTCCCTGCAGAATCGAAGGCCTACGCAGACAGGTACTCCTGAAGGGCGCCCAGCGTGATTTGGAAGTTCTCGGATTCTTTGTACATCTCGAACCCGAGTCGGCGGTTGATGGAGAGCATGGCCTCGTTCTCCGTCGCGTTTCCCGTGTGGACGATGTTGACCTGGGGGAGCTCATCTCGGACCTGCAGGAGCATCGCCGCCTTCAGCCATTTGCCGAGGCCCCGGCCGCGGTACTTCTCCTTTACCCCCGTCAGACCCTGCCCGATCATGGTCTCCCGATCGGGGAGGTAGAACATTTCTGTCATCCCTGAGATGTCTCCCCCCTCCTCGGTGGTCAGCGCCGTGATCCAAGACCCGCCGACGTCGGCGACCCGGGCCTCCCGATCGCGGAAGTTCTCGGGATCGAAGACCAGGGCATTCAAGTCCAGCTGCCCGAACGGCTGTTGGTTGAACACCTCCGTATAGAACTTGCAATAGTCCTCCAGCAGAGCATCATCGATGTGGTTCGTGTACCAATGAACGGTGGACATCGGGGAGCGTTCGGGCCCTTCGGCCGCCCATCCCTCTACCATGCCCCAATCGACGCCTCCGAGGGCGAGCCGGTTCTCCAACCCTTCGAGGGCAGTGTCCGCGCCCAGCGCCTGCGCGAACGCCTTCCCGTCCTCCTCATTGGAGGACCCCATGAGGCGTGACTTGCCGTGGGACTCCGTGAGTTCCGCTGCCTTCGCGAGGAGTTCCTTCCCGAACCCTTGTCTGCGGTAGGGTTGGAGGAGAGCGATGTTCGCCAGGGCGAGGTGCTCGTTCCCCTCGTAACTGGGGCCGTCCTCCTTGAAGACGCTGAAGTCGAGGTGTCCGATCTGAGTCTCGGGCTTACCCCGTTCCAGAACGGCAAAGCGAAGGGTCGTGACCTGCGGATCCGGGCGCTTCCATAGCGCCTCGACGGATGCGTCGTCGATGATGGGATCGTCGGGGTCGGTCTCTTGGTGACGAAGTCGCCGGTAGGCGTGATATCTGGCCCATTCCTTTGGCGAAGCGGGGCTCGGCTCAAAGGACACGATGTCGATCTTCATTGCGCGCAACAACGTTGGGAACCGCTATCTAAGCGTTCCGGTCCCCCCTGACCGGCTCTCGAGTGGGACCCTGCGGGGCGGGAGAGGGTTTATGCGTTTGGGCCTCCCTGAGGACACACTGCGCTTCCTTGGAGGAGGCGAGAGGCGAGGCCATGACAGAGTTTGAGACGGCCTTGGTTCAGGCCGAACCGACGGTGGGCGACAAAGCGGCCAACCTCGAGACCATGGCGAGGTACGTGCGGGAGCATCCGGCCCAGCTCTACCTGTTCGGGGAGTTGTACCTGTCCGGATATATGGCCCGGGACCTCTTCCCGAAGCTCGCGGAGCCGCTGGATGGCCCCTCGGTCCGAGAGGTCTCGAAGATCGCCCGCGAGGCCAACGCCCACATCATCTTCGGGATGCCGGAGCAGGACGCCGAGTCGGGACTTCGGTACAACAGCTCTGTCCTCGTCTTCCCGGACGGGGATGCCGTCGCGTACCGCAAGCTCTATCCCGCCAACTTCGGCCCCTTCGAGGAACTCCAGTACTTCCGGCGGGGGAGCGAGCTCAAGGTGGTGCGCAGCGACCTCGGAAAGATTGGGCTCTTGATCTGCTACGATGCCTTCTTTCCGGAGGTCCCCAAGGGGCTGGCCCTGCAGGGCGCGGACATCCTGGCTTGCATCTCCGCGGCCCCCGCGACAAGCAAGCCCTTCTTCGACAAGGTGATTCCGGCTCGGGCCATCGAGAACACCTGCTTCTTCCTCTACGCGAACCTGGTGGGGACGGAGCTGAACATGGTGTTCCAGGGCGGGACGCAAGCATTGGGGCCTCGTGGCGAAGAACTCGGTCGCGCGACGGACTTCGAGGAGGGGGTCGTGCGCTGTACGGTGGACCCGCAAGACGTCGCCGCCGCCCGGAAGTTTCGTCCCACGATCCGGGACACACGCCCAGAGGTCCTCGCCCTTCTTCGCGAGATCCCCGCGCGGGAGGAGGAGGAAACCTTGACCCTCTCGACCTTCGCCCTGGCCGAGGAGCCGCCCTGAACTCGCAAACGAAGCCAGGCGTACCCCAAAGCCCTTTTATAATGTCCACGAAGTAGGCGAAGCCGCTCTTGTAGAGCCCGATGACTGAGGTTCACTGAACCAAAGGAGGCCTTCCATGGGACAACCCATCTACGTTCGCTTCGAGACGCCCAAGGACCTGTACGACAAAGTCTACCAACTCGTCGAGATTTCCCGCGACACGGGCAAGGTCCGCAAGGGCACCAACGAGGTGACGAAGCTCGTGGAGCGGGGGGAGGCCCGTTTCGTCGTCATGGCCGAGGACGTTGCGCCCGAGGAGATCTTGGCCCACATGCCCCTCCTCTGCGAGGAGCGGGACGTTCCCTATGGCTACGTCCCTAGCAAGGCTGAACTGGGGGTCGCCTCAGGGCTGGGGAAGTCCACCGCCTCGGCCTGCGTGGTGGATCCGGGGAAGGGAAAGCCCCTCCTCACGGAGCTCTCGAACGAGACCCGGGGCCTCCTGAGGGGGTAGCATGGCGGCCGAGGACAGCATCCCAGCGGACGTCGTCGAGGTGGTGGGCCGAACGGGCATGACGGGGGAAGCCACTCAGGTCAAGGTCCGGGTCCTCGAGGGGCGGGACAAGGGCCGCATCATCACCCGGAACGTCAAGGGCGTCGTGCAGGTCGGGGACATCCTCATGCTCCGGGAGACCGCGCGCGAGGCCCGGAAGCTCTCGGTCAGGTAAGGGACAGATGCCCGTATCAAGGACCTGTACCTTCTGCGGGAACGACATCGAGCCGGGAACCGGCAAGATGTACGTGAGGCGCGATGGCAACGTCCACTTCTTCTGCTCCAGCAAGTGTCAGAAGAACCAGCTGGACCTAGGGCGGGTCGGCCGGAAGGTCCGTTGGACGCGCCGATACGTGCGTGCGGTCCAGCAGGCCCCGCGTCTTCAAGCCGCCGCAGCAGTAGCCGAGGCCGTCACGGAAGCACCCCCCGAGGCCGAAGAGATCATCCCCGAGGAGGTGGCCGTGGAGGAAACGGCCCCCAAGCTGGACCGAGAAGAGGTCCTGCAGAGGTTTGCGGAGCTCCCTGGCATCGGACCCGCGACCGCGGAGGCCCTGTGGGAGGCGGGGTTCACATCGATGGCGAAACTCCAGGCGGCCGAC
>JBHHWA010000061.1:0-6414 GCA_046756285.1 Thermoplasmata archaeon | reverse complement strand
ACGAGACGTCGCTGTAGGCAAACACCACAAGGTCGACGTCGTTCTCCCGGATGAGCTCGCCCAGCTCCTCCTCCGCCCGAATGGGAATGCCTTCGGGGTAGAGCCGCCCGGCTAGGCTGGGCGGATACCGCCTCCCCTCGATGTTCGGGATCTGGGTGGCCGTGAAGGCCACGACCTCGTACGCCTCCTGATCCCGAAACCCGACGTTGAAGTTATGGAACCCGGGGCCCCGGAGGCCTCCCTCCGGGGCTGTCCCGTCCGGCGGCACCCATGATGACGACTCGTTTCCTGGGCATGTGACCGCGCCTCCGAACCGCGTCCGTCGGCTCCGGAGCCACCCAGGACGGGACTTGTATTAAGGCTGTTCCCGGGGGGCCAGCTTCGAAATCTTTAACACAAGTTGACCATTAGCGCGGTGATGCCGAGCTATCGCATCCCCTCGCGGGAGAGGGTCGTGGGAGCCCTCCGACGCGTGCTCGGCAGGCGCAAGACCATCCCTTCCCAGCGTGAGCTCAAGGAGTTGCTCGATCAGGAGATGTCCCGAGAGGACGGTTATCGGGTTAGCGGACCCCGAGCCCGCCGCATCGCCTACGACTCCGGGCTTGTCCGCTTGGAGATTGAGAGTCGGGAGAGCGCGGAGGTGCGCACCCCTCACCGGTGCCCCGTCTGCGGCCATCGGATGGATCGCGTGAAGAACATGACGGTGTTCGGGGGAACCGTGACCCTCGGGCATCGGTGTCGCAGCTGCCCCTACTGGACGGGCCTCAAGCGGAGGGTCCCGACACGCTACACCTTCACGAGGAAGGCGCAATGAGGGCGTTCTACCAGAAGGGCATTCGCATCCAGCAGAACGGCCGGGAGGTCGTCCTCGACCCGCGGACTCGCCAGCCGCACGCCGTCGTCAGCCACGCGCACATGGACCACTTGGCGCCCGGGGCCTACATGACCCCGGAGACCCTGGATGTCATGAAGGTCCGGATGGGGAAGAAGGCCGACGGGACGGCGCTCCCCTACCACGAGGAGGTGGACATCCAGGGCATGAAGATCTCCCTCGTGGAGGCCGGGCACGTCTTCGGATCCGCCATGATCCGCGTCGACGACCTCCTCTTCACCGGCGACTTCAACCCGAGCGGCGGTCCGACGGCTGGGGTCTGCGAGCCCCAGGACTGCACGACCCTCGTCATCGAGTCCACCTACGGGGAACCTCGCTTCGCCTTCCCTCCGAAGGAGGAGGTGCTCGGGGACCTCCTGTCATGGATGGAGGACTCCCTGGAACACGGGCCCGTGGGCCTGGGGGCCTACGAGTTCGGGAAGGGCCAGGAGCTCGTGGCCCTGGCCAACGAACTGGACGTCCCCGTCCTCGTGCCCAACCGCATGGCGCGAATCGCGGAGGTGTACCGAAGGCACGGGCACCCCCTCCGCTTCACGCCGTACGTGAAGGCGAAGGAGGAGAAGGAGGGGCCCTACGTCCTCCTCGCCCCCTCCCGGGCGTTCAAACGCCCTGGGAGCGCCGAGGTCCAAGAGGTCTTGGAGAAAGGAGGACGGACGGCCTTCACGACGGGTTGGTGCTCCGTGTACGACTTCCGGCGAAGCCACCACCTGGACGCCCAGTTTCCCCTAAGCGATCACGGGGACATCGACGACCTCCTGTGGTTCGTGGATGCATGCAACCCCAAGGAGGTCTACACGTGCCTCGGGTACGACGAGGAGCTGGCCAAGACCATCCGGATCAAGCTTCGAACGAAGGCCGAGCCGTTGGGGAAGGGGTGGTTTTAGGAGACCTGCATGCAAGTCGGGCAGGATGGTCGCTGGCTGGTCGTGAAGCTCGAGCGGGGGGAGGAGGTTCTCCCCTCCCTCCAAGAGGCCTTGCGCGGGCGAGGCATCACCTCGGGTCTGATTCTGAGTGGGATCGGAGCCCTCGAGGGGCTCGAGCTGGGATGGTTTGACCCCGAGGAGGGGGCCTACGTGCGTAAGCGCTTCGAGGGCAGCCACGAACTCCTCTCCCTGCAGGGCAGCGTGACCCTCGAGGCCGAACCGCCCCTGCACATCCACGCCTCCGTGGCGGGTCCTGACTACGCCGCCGTAGGCGGTCACCTCTTTGAGGGCACCGTGTCGATTCTAGCCGAGATCGGCGTCCAGCACCTCGAAGGCCTTCGAATGACCCGGAGAGAGAACCCGGTTACGGGCCTGAACGAGTTGTCGGTGGAGCCGCAGTAGCCGTTACCACGTGAGGCGGTCGAGGGTCCGCTCGCCCTTCGTGGCCTTCTTGTACTCCTTGTAGTGGGCCTTGCAGAGATAGGCCCGTCGCCCTTCCTGGACCCCGTGATCGGAGAGGGCATCCCGGACCTTCCGGTAGGACAGAGAGCGCGCGACCTCCCCCTTGCAGCCCGAGACGGAGCAGGCGTGGGTGCGGGGGTCGCCCCTTCGGGCCACGGCGTTTGCAGTGCAAGGCGGCCTATTAGAGGCTATCCCCCTTGGTCACTTCCCTGAGAAGGCTCGTCGCGTAGCTGCCTGGGCTGAGGGAAAAGGCGAGCCAGACGCCTCCTTCGAGTGAGAAGGAGAAATCACGCACCCGGGCCACGAGGGGGCGGCGCAACCCACGGGAGGAGAGGCCGGGGAGGGCCCTGACGGTGAAGTCCCTCAGATCGACGGCCTCCTCCTGAAGGACAGCCCTCTCGAGGCGCCCCATCTCGCCTTCGGCGAGGTCCCCCTCATATCCCACGAGGGGTCCGCTCACCCAGGCCTTGCCCGCCTGGACCTGGCGGGCCGTCTTCTCGCGGTTCGCCTGGGTCACGGCAATCGGCCGGCGCCGATCGGGGAGACCCCGGCTATCGAGGGGGAGGAGTAGGTCTCCCGGTGTCGGAACGTTCAACGGCATGGACCCCGCCAGGCGCAGGCTGAGGATCCGATTGAAGAGGTAGGACTGGTAGGCGTTGACGAAGAGGGTCAGAAGGCTGTGGGGAAACCGGAGGAGAGCCCCTCCGAAGTCCCCTGGCCGCTCGCGAAGGTGGTGGAGGAGCGATCGTTCGAAGCCAAGATAGGTGGGGAGGTCCTTCAAGGCCGCTGCGACGTCCCCCGTTTCCTGAAACGCCGCGCGGGCGCGAAGCGTCTCCGGATCCTCTCCGGGGAAGGTCTCCCCTACGTATAGCGATACGGCCTTCTCCAGGTTCCCTTCGACGATTGCTCGCCCGACGCGGTGGCTCAGCGGGCGAAGCTCCCCGAATCGCTGAATGCCGAAGAAGTTGGGGAAGCCGCCCGCCTCCTCCAACTCGTGGCCGAGGGATTGCAGCCGCGCGAGGGCCTCATCCTCCTGAATCTCCACCTCCCGCAGCCGAATCCGGAACCGGTTTCCCAGCAGGTCCCCGAGAGCGAGCCTCCGTGAGGTGCGGTGGAGCGGCTCCAGGGTGACATCCTTGATGTGGACTGCCGTCAAGTCCTCCTCTTCGAGGCCCTCGATAGTCATCCGTTGGGTGGTGACGGCCCGCTTGTCCTTGGTCCCGGCGAAACTGATTCGTTTCCGGCTTATCCCGAGGATCCGCGCCAGTTGGCGGACGAAGCGATGGGTCTCCCAGTTTCGCACGGTCACCCGAACGACGAGGAACCGACCCGTGGCCACGGCGGGAAGATCCGCGGGAATCTCCTCAACGACAAAATCCTCCGGAGCGGCCTTGACTCGAGCACCAAACCCAGGCGTACGCGTGCCATAACCCGCGATGCCGACCTCCGCTTCCATGGCAGATCGCTTGCCGAAGATGGTCCGCCGGGAGCGGGTGAGAAGCTACTTCTCCTTCTTGCGGATCGCAGCCACCTGCTCCCGCACGCTCCCGTACAGAGTAGCCAAGTTCTCGGCCACCTCTTGCAGCACGGCCTCGGGCTTGTCCTTCTTCACCCGAACGAGGATGGTGGGCTTGTCCAGGTGGGGGTGTCCCACGATGTAGCGGGCGTCCGCCACCCTCGCGTCCGTGAGGAGGTGACTGATGAGGGGGTAGATCACGGTGTCATCGGGGCTGTCGACCTCCACCGTGAGGGTCTTCTTCTCCTTCTCCAGAATCCGCAGTTCCATTGGACTGTCGGACTACCTGCGGAGACTATTAGAACCTTTCAGGCTCGGTGACAGGGCCTACGCCTCCCCCCCGCCAGCAACCGCGGGGCGGAACTTGTAGCCGTAGTAGATGATCCCCGACGTGCCGTCCTGGCCCAACTTGCGGAACGTGGCCTCTACAGGCATGCCGACGTCGATCTCTGTGGGGTCGCAGTCGATAATCTGGCTCGTCAAGCGCGCGCCGTCCTTGAGCTCGACGATGGCGAGGAGGTAGGGCTTCGTCCCGTCGAATCCCTTCGGAGCCTGATGGACCGTCGTGTAGGAAACGACGGTGCCCTTGTCGCTCAGCGGGACCTTTTCCATCTTCCCGATGCTCTTCCGGCCGCACTTGGGACAGACCTCCCGGGGCGGGAAGTCCAGGGTGCCGCAGTTCCCGCAGCGGGTGCCGACCAGGTTGTAACGACTCTGGATCTCGCGCCAGAACCTAGGAATCGCCATCTCAATTCTCCCTCCGGAAGATGTGCACCACGGCAGTGGCTCCCGTGCCCCCCTGCACGTGGGTCAATCCAACCTCCGCCCCCTCGACCTGGCGGGCGTCGGCCTCGCCGCGGAGCTGGCGGACTACCTCGACGGCCTGGGCGATGCCCGTCGCGCCCACGGGCTGCCCGCGGGCCTTTAATCCGCCGGACGGGTTCACGGCGACCCGGCCGTCGATTTCGGTCACCCCCTCTTCCGTGGCCGGTCCGCCCTTGCCCTTCTCCACGAAGCCGAGATCCTCGATGGCCACAATCTCGCTAATGGTGTAGCTGTCGTGCACCTCGGCCAACTGAATGTCCTCGGAGGCCGCCTTGGCCATCTGGAGGGCCTTCTTACCCGCCACCACCGTGGAGTCCAGGCAGGTGAGATCCCGGCGGTCATGAAGGGCGATCGTGTCGCTCGCGACCCCCAACCCGGCAATACGGACGGGCGTATCGTTGAACTTCCGGGCCATGTCCATCGGGCACAGGACGGCCGCCGCCGCGCCATCGGAGAGGGGGGCGCAGTCCAACACGCCGAGGGGGTCCGCCACGACGGGCGCCCCGAGTACGGCCTTGAGGGGCAGCTCTCGCTGGTACTGGGCGTTGGGATTCTTCGCGCCGTTCCGGTGGTTCTTCACCGCCACGGCGGCCAACTGCTCCCGGGTCGTGCCGAAGTCGTACATGTGCCGCCGAGCCACCATGGCGTGCAGGGCCGCATGGGTCGCCCCGAAGACGGTTTCCCACTCCTGGTCCGCGGTTGAGGACAAGATGCGGTTCGCCTCCTCGTCCCCCACGTCCGTCATCTTCTCTGCGCCCCCGGCCACGACCACGTCCCACATGCCGGAGGCTATGGCCATGAAGGCGCTGGCGAGGGCGAGACCTCCGCCGGCGCCGCCCCCCTCGAGACGGAAGGTGGCCGGATGCTGGTCCGCCAGGCCGGCGTAGTCGGCGACGAGGGCCGAGACGTGCTCCTGGTCGATGAACTTCCCGGCCGACATGTTGCCGACGTACAGGGCGTCGATCTGGTCGGCGGCGACGTTGGCATCCTCCAGGGCCTTCAGGCCGGCCTCGATGCCGATCTCCCGGAAAGACCGGTCCCAGAGTTCCCCGAACTTCGTCTCCCCGACCCCGATGATGGCGACGTCCCGCACGCTAGGCCCCCGTGGGCACGGCGATCTTGCCTCGGAATCGCGCGTAGGTCGCGTAGTCGATCTCCTCGTTCTTCGCCACGTGGTTCCAAACCTTCCACGCGGGGTTCTGAGGGAGCTTCTCGATCCCCTCCGTGACGGTGATGTCGAAGCCGTCGGAGCCCGCGCCGGAGCCGTACCCGACCATGAAGATGCGGTCCCCCGGCTTGGCGTCATCCAAGATGGCGCAGAGGCCGAGGATGACCGCCCCCGAGTACGTGTTTCCGATCTCGCGGACGAGCATGCCGGTCTTCACCTGCGCCTCGTTGAACCCCAGCTTCTTTGCCGCACGAAGGGGGAACTTGCCGTTGGGCTGGTGGAAGACGGCATAGTCGTAGTCCGCGGCCTCCGTCCCCATCTCCTCGAAGATGCCGGAGCTGCAACGGAGGGTGTGCTTGAAGTACGCCGGCTCCCCCGTGAAGCGGCCGCCGTGGCTCGGGTACCGCTCCCCCTCCCGCCGCCAGAAGTCGGGGGTGTCGGTGGTGCAGGAGGAGGTCGCGTTGATGGTGGCAAGGACGGGCTCCTTGCCGACGATGATGGCGGCGCCGCCTGCCGAGGCCGAGTACTCCAGGGCGTCGCCCGGTGCACCCTGCGAGGTGTCCGAGCCGATGGCCATCCCGTACTTCACCATGCCGGACCCGACGAGGCCCATGCAGGTCTGGATGGC
>JBHHWA010000060.1:0-6440 GCA_046756285.1 Thermoplasmata archaeon | reverse complement strand
CTTCCTCGTGGCCGAACTCAAGCGGATCACCCGGCGCTACATGGTCCTGGAGCACCGCGTGGCGCGGCGCGAGGGCATCCTAAGCAAGCGGGTCCAGTACATGCCCTACAACAAGGTGGAGCGGGTCGAGATCCGGCAGTCCATCCTGGCGCGCCTCTTCGGAATCGGCAACCTCTTCATTGACACGGGGGAGGACAGCCTCGTCTTTCAGGCCGTGCGGAATCCCGCCAAGGTGGAGCGCATCGTTGCGAAACAGCTGAAGGAGCTCCGCGGGCAGGCTGTCCTGGCCTGAGACGTCGAACTATCGCTTCTCCAAGACGGCGACGTACAACTCGCCATCCGGCTCGACGAATCGGTGGACCTGCCACGCCGTGCCCGCCAGGAGCTCCTGCAATTCCTCCCGTGACACCATCAAATAGTCGAACCACGGCGTCGCGTACTTTCGGTATCGCACACGGATCCGGACCTGCCCGGACATCCGTCCTCGTCGTCGGTTCCAGGCGTGATAAGCCAGGTGCTCCGACATCTCCGTCTGATAGACGTCCCGCGTCTCGGCGATGATGCGGGCGGCTTCGGTGGTCATGCCCGCAAACCGGCGGAGTAGCCAGCGCATCCGGCGCGGGTTGGCAAACAGGCCGAAGTTGTTCCCCATCATCATCAGCGTATCGAAGGTCCCCAACCGGCGGCTTACCTGGGTTACGGGAGCTCCCTCCGTTTGCCTCAAACCGCGCTCGCGGGCGACCCGCAGGGCTCGGGGCGAGATGTCAACGCCGGTAACGTCCAGGCCCTGATCCTGCAGGTAGAGGGCGTGCCGTCCGGCCCCCACCCCGATGTCGAGGACCCGTCCCCGGGCGTATCGCATGGCCCGCTGTTCGTGCGGGGCCCATTCCTCATAGGGGGCGAAGTAGGAGGAGGGGCCGTTCGTGACGTCGACGTAACCGTCCTCTCGCTCTACCACCTCTCGGACCTCCTGGCCCTGGAAGTGATCCAACATGAGGTGCCCCATTGCATCCTCGTCGTCCCGAAGCATACGGCCCCACAGCGAGGGAAAGCGCTAGAACCTTTCCCGGGAGCTCAGGCCGCGACTTCTACGTGCCGGGCGAAGGTCGTGTAGCCCGTGTGACCCAGCATCTGGAACGCCGGCCGGGTCCCGCGGCCCACTTCCATGCGCCGCTCGAGGAGTTCCACACTCCAGATGTCCACAAACCCGGCTTGGCGAAGCGCGAGGACGGTCTCTCGCATCTGCTCCACGGTGGGGGAGTACGAGGCAAAGTGCCCGGAGGGCCGCAGGGCGCTCTTTGCCGCTGGGACCGCCGTCCAAGGCTCGGGAACATCCAGAATCACGGCCTTGACCTCCGTTTCCTCGATCCCCGCAGCGATGTCGGCTTCGTGAAACCGAACCACGTCGTCGTATCCGCCCCCCTCCACGTTGCCTCGTGCGACTTCCAGAAAGTCAGGCCGGACCTCGTAGCTCACGACCTGGCCAGATGGGGCAACGGCGTGGGCGAGCATGACGGTCAGGGCCCCTGACCCTGCCCCTCCCTCGATGACCGTGTCCCCAGCCTGGAGATCCGTATTGAACACGATGTACGCCCCGTCCTTCGGCCCCACGATCTGGGCCTTCCGCCGAAGGGTCTCGATCTGGTCGCGGACCGAGGGCTCCAGGATCGCGTAGGCTCGTCCTTCGACCTCGAGGCTCCGTCCCACCAGCCGCGCGAGGCCATCCGTCTTCACCCGACCCACGCCGCGCACATTACGCATGCCGCTGTCCACTGGAACGCGCCACTTTTTTCCCCTCGCGTTGAGGAGGACGACCTCGTGCATGGCGACGCCCATGGCCGATCAGAGTAAGAGGCTTGGGACGCCGTCTCCCGCGATGATGTATCGACAAACGACGATGTGCTCTTCGACAAAGGCTTTATTTTTTACGCGGCATGGGTCTCCCGGGTGGCCCCCGTGAAGAGTTCCGCCATCACCGGGTTCTACAAGAAGAGTATGAGCGACCGCCTTGGATTGATCCGGGAGTACGGGCACCTCAGCGAGGAGGAGGCCCAAAGGGTCGGCAACACGGGGGCGTTGGAGCCGGCCCTGGTCGACCGGATGATCGAGAACGTCGTGGGGGCCATGCCCCTTCCCCTGGGCGTAGCGGTGAACTTCGTGATTAACGGGGAGGAGGTCCTCGTGCCCATGGCCATCGAAGAGCCCTCCGTCGTGGCCGCGGCGAGCAACGCCGCCAAGATGGCCCGTGCCTCCGGCGGGTTCGAAGCCCACACGACGGAGCCCGTCATGATCGGGCAGATCCAGCTCGTGGACGTCCCGGACCCTCCCGCCGCAGAGGAACGAGTTTTGGGGATGAAGGACGAACTCCTCGAGTTCTGCAACGCGAAGGACCCTGTTCTGGTGAGGTTCGGAGGCGGCGCCCGAGACGTGGAGGTCCGCACCCTGGAGACCCTCCAGGGCCCCATGGTCATCGTCCACCTCCTCGTGGACTGCCGAGACGCCATGGGGGCCAACGCCGTGAACACCATGGCCGAAGCGGCCGCCCCCCTTCTCGAGGAGGCAACAGGAGGCCGCGCCTACCTCCGGATCATCTCCAACCTCGCGGACCGGCGCCTCGCCCGGGCCCGCGCCACGTTCACAAAGGAGGCCATTGGAGGGAAGGAGGTCGTGGAGGGCATCCTCCAGGCCTACGCCTTCGCGGCCGCGGACCCGTACCGCGCTGCCACCCACAACAAGGGCATCATGAACGGCATCGACGCGGTCGTCATCGCCACGGGAAACGACTGGCGCGCCATCGAGTCGGGGGCCCACTCTTACGCGGCCCGAAGCGGACACTACAGCCCCCTCACGGTCTGGGAGCAGGACGCCAACGGCGACGTCGTGGGGACCATCGAAGTGCCCCTTGCGGTGGGTCTCGTAGGGGGTGCCACCGCCGTTCATCCCACGGCCAAGGCGAACGTTAAGCTCCTCGGCGTGAAGACGGCCCAAGAACTGGCCCAGATCATCGCCGCCGTGGGATTGGCGCAGAACTTCGCTGCCTTGCGCGCCCTGGCAACGGAGGGGATCCAGCGGGGTCACATGTCCCTTCACGCGCGCAACATCGCCGTGACCGTTGGAGCCACCCTGGAGGAGGTCGACGAGGTGGTCCGCCGCCTGGTGGAGGAGAAGGCCGTGCGGATGGACCGGGCGGAGGAGATCCTGAAGGAGATTCGAGGGGAAACGTAGCGGCTTTCCCCTTCAAGCCGCGTCTTCTTCGGACTCCTCCGGTACGAACCCCTGCAAGACGAGCTCCGTTCCCTCCAAGGCATCCACGACCCCGGACCAATCCTCCAGGATTGGGGCGTTGTTTGCCTCGAATTCGCGGAGCCGCTGCCTCGCCAGCTCCCGAATCAGCCCTAGGCGGCGCGACGTCGTGACGACCGTCAGGTAACAGTGGTCCCCCCGCTCGATGACAACCGAGATGTCACCGAAGGTTGCCGTCTTCAGGGAACGGCCTTTGAGGAGGGGGAGGGCGTGGGTGAAGAAGCTCTGAAAGGCATCCAGGGTCCCGGCAAACACGTCGTCATCGATCCGATCGTCGCCGCCCAGGGCTGCCCCTAGCAGGTCTCCCGTCTCGTAGATGAGATACACGCCCAGTGTCTCTCCCTGAAAGGTCGCTCGCAGATTGAAGAGCTCGATCACGCCTCGGTTCTGATCGCGGCGGAGAACCAGCAAGAGCAATGCCCCTGGCACGACCAGTGTAGCGGAGAAGAGGGGGCTCTCCGAGAGCACCGGGAAGTAGGGATTCGTCAGAATGGCGAAGGCGAGCATGAGGGAGGCCGCCACCATGATGGCCAGGATCGCCCACGACTCCCTCCCCATGGCGTCCAGGGCCAGGGAGGCCCCTTGCCGGAGGATCAGCAGGCCGGCCACGATCATGGCCACGGCGTAAACGAGGTAGTGGGTGAGCGCCCCTTCCGCCAGAAGCGGAACCACGGAGGCACTCGCCCAGAGGTCCCCCACCCCGGGCAAGTGGGGGGCAATGTAGGGCAGCGCCATGAAGAGCGCGGGGAGGGCCACAAACGCGTCCATCCATTGTCGACCGTGGACGAGCCATTTCGCGAAGTAGAAGAACGTGAGGGAGGCGAGGACGAGGTAGAAGTGGGAAGGGGGGAAGGAACCGGGACCCGCCGCCGGCAGTGGCAGGGTCAGGGTAAGCCAATCCTGGAGTGCGTAGAAGCCCATCAGAAACGCGGTGGCGATGAAGGCTGCGCCGGTCCAAACGCGATAGGACTTACCGCGAACTTGGAACGCCCCGATGGCGATCCAGACGGCGGCGGAGGCGAGGGGAAGATGGCCAAGTACTTCGACCATGAAACTGCCTAGCGGGCATGAGCCAGCTAAGCACGGCGTTCCCGTTCGGCCCTATTTATCCCATCCGACCTGATTCTCAGCTGGCTCCTCCCTGCTCCGGAGGCGGACCTACCACGACAAGCTGCAGGTCCATGACATTCGTCTGGGTGGCCGCCGTCCGAATCGTGTCTTCTAGACGCGTGAAGAAGCCATATGAGTCGCTCTCAGCTTGAAACGCCTCAGGTTCCCACCCCTTGCTGGTGGCGCGGCTGAGGCTTTCCCCGTCCGCGATGGCACCGGCTACATCGGTCTCGCCATCCCGCCCGTCGGTGTCGCAGGAGAGGAACACGATCGGCCTGCCCTGTAGCCCGCGAACCGAGGCGAGGACGAGTTCGAGGTTTCTACCACCGGACCCCTCCCCCCGGACCCGGAACGTCGTCTCCCCGCCGGCCACGATGAGTCCTGGCGACTCCACGGGGATACCTCTCTCCTGGACGGAGATGGCCACGGAGAGCAAGTCCTGACCCACGGCTCTCGATTCTCCCTCCAGCTGCGTTCCGTAGGTGTGGACAGCATATCCTAGGCGCACGCCCTCCTTCACGGCCGCGCGGCACGCATCGGCGATGCTCCCCACAATTCGGAGGCTAGATCGGCGCAGGTCCGGGTCTCCTGGTTTGGGGGTCTCCGGGACCTCGCCTCCTATTCCCGCCCGGAGTTGTTCCCTTACCTCGGCGGGGACTTGTGCCCAGATGCCGGCATCCTGGAGGGCCTGCCGCGCATCGCCGAAGGTGGAGGGGTCGGCGACCGTGGGGCCGGAGGCAATCGCAGAGGGGTCGTCCCCTATGACGTCACTGAGAGCGAGGGTGGCGACCTCCCCCCCTCCCTGGGCGGCCGTCTTCCCCAGCCAACCTCCCTTCACGAGAGAGAGATGCTTTCGAACGACGTTCATCGACACAATGTCCATTCCACTCCGGAGGAGCAGTCGTCCTGTCTCCTCCGTGGCCTTACGCGGTAGATCAGAATGCTCGAGTAATGCCGATCCGCCGCCCGAGAGTAGGACAAGAAGGAGGTCGTGGGGGCCGCTTCGCTTCGCCAAGGCGAGGGCTTCTTCTCCCGCTCGCAGGCTGCTCGCACTGGGGACCGGGTGGGTTGCTTGAAGGACAGAGACGTTGGGAATCTCCAGACCCTGGTCTGTGTTCGTGATCACGAGCCCCTCCGAGGGTTCGAAGGTCCGGAGGGCCGCCTGCGCCATAGGTATGCTCGCCTTCCCGACAGCCAGGAGGCGGAGCCGGTCAACCTGACCGAGGTCCCATTCGAGTCCGTCCGCCTCGAGGATGTCCCCCCTCCTTCGCAGGTGTGCCTCGAGGAGCTTCCCCGCGTCCACGGCCCGGAGGGCGATGTCCAGGACATCCAAGGCGTCGCGGCGTAACGCGCGAAGCTGCGGGGATGACGGCCTCGAGGTGAGGTCCGAAGCGTTGGCAATCACGAACGTGGGCATGCCGGGCGTGGATTAAGAGGGCTTCTCCGAGAATAACGGAGGGTGCAGTGGGGCAGAACGCCCACGGATTTAAGAGCCGACCCGCCATGGTCGCGACGCCCATGCGACCGTTCGAGGGGGTCTACACCCCGCTCATCACCTTCTTCGATGCCCGAGGGGAGGTGAACATGAAGGCGCAGATTCGGCACGTCACGAACCTGGTCAAGGCGGGTGTCGATGGCGTCATCCCCATGGCTAGCATGGGCGAGTTCACGGCCATGGATCCCAAGGAACGGGCCAAAGTCGCCGAGACGGTCGTGGAGGAGGTCTCGGGGCGGGCGCAAGTCGTCGTCGGGACGGGCGCCCCGTCGACCCGTCAGGCCGCTGCCCTCTCCCGGGACGCCGAGGGGGCGGGCGCGGATGGCGTCATGGTCATCAACCCCTTCTACATCCGGCCGGATGAGGCCGGGATCCGCCGGCACTATGAGGCGATCCGCAAGGCGGTTGACATTCCGGTCATGGCCTACAACTTACCGTTCTTCACAGGCGTGGACATCCCTGCAGAACTCATCCTCGATCTCGCCCGAGACGGGACCATCGACGGACTCAAGGACAGCTCGGGCGACCTGTC
>JBHHWA010000059.1:0-6483 GCA_046756285.1 Thermoplasmata archaeon | reverse complement strand
CTCACGCCTCCTGGAGGTTCCACAATGCCCGAGTCCCCGACTATGATGCCTACCTATTCTCGGGAAGTTGGGCGCACTACGCAGGCGGGCGACACCGTCCCGGTGTTCTTTACTGCTATACTCCCCCGCGCGTTCTCTATGGTCAGCGACAATCCATGCTCCTGGACCTGCCCAGCTGGCAGCGACCTCTCCTTCGGGCTTGGACACAGCTTTACTCGCGCCTCGATCGGCGTTCCGTGGGTCGAATACGTCAGGTGGTCGCAGATAGCGAGAATGTGAGACGACGGATTCGACGGTCTTACGGTAGAGAGGCGAACGTCGTCTATCCCCCTGTGGCGACCGATCGCTTTGGATTTCGTGAGCTGGGCTCGTTCTGGCTGAGCGTGAACCGCCTGTATCCGGAGAAGCGGATTCACCTCCAGCTGGACATCTTTCGTCAGCTTCCTGGCGAAAGGCTTGTCGTTGCGGGCGGTTGGGCTCAAGGCGATCCGAGTGCCCGCTATGCTCAGACCCTCAATCCACCGCCAAATGTCCAGCTCCTCGGGGAGGTCTCCGAAGATGTCTTGGCCGATCTGTACGCTCGATGCCGCGGTCTGATCGCCACGGCAAGAGACGAGGACTTCGGCCTCACCCCCTTGGAAGCGATGGCCGCTGGCAAGGCCGTCATCGCGACCCGGGAGGGGGGATATCTCGAGACCGTTCAGGAGGGAGAGACGGGGTGGCTCCTGCCTGCCGATGCCGGCGCCTTCGCCGCGAAGATCCAGAGCTTGGACGACGAGGCCCTCCTCGCGATGCGCGATGCCTGCGAACGGCGTGCCGGGCTGTTCGACGAGGAGCGGTTTGTTGTCCGCATGCGTGGCATCCTGGACGACCTGGTCGCCTCCCGGTTCGGTGGTCCGATGGAGGCGTAGCCCACCCAGAATCTCCGCAAGGGAATCGATTGGGATCCTTCCGGGTCATGGACGTGAACGGTTTCGCGGGTCAACGCGTTCTCCTCCTTTAGCGGAGCTTGAACGGTGCGCCAGAGCCTAATTCCAGGCGTGGCCAGCACTCCCCGCTCACTAGGCCACCCGAACCGTGAGACCGCGACCCTACAGCTTCTTGTAGTCGCCCAGATTTCGTCGAGAACGGGATGGCGAAGATCTGCCCCCGATGTCGTGCGCCCTTGGAGAACCCCAAAGGCTTCGTCTGTCCCAACTGCGGATATCCCCTTCGCCTGCCCGTGGTCGGTAAGGCGGGAGCCCTCCTCCTGTTGGGCGGCTTGCTCGCCTACGTCGTCGCCCTCTTTGCGCCCGAGGAGATCTGGACCGACGTCCTCCTGGTCGGGGTCATCGTCACCGTCATCGGCTTGGCGGCCCTCGTGGTCGCAGGGTTGACGGTGGGCCGGGCCCGCCGGGCCTAGCCGTCTCCCTCCCGCTCGCGTTCTCCCCCCTGCGAGACTCTCAGAGGAAGTCGTCCAAGCGGACCGCCGATGTGCTCTCATCCTGGAAGAGGGAGACAATGGCGTCCTCCACCAGACTGATTCGCTGCCTGAGGTAGGAGGAAATCTCGTATTCCTCCGAGATGCGCTTGGAGAGCTCCAGGTACTTCACGACCCCGCCCTTGTGGACGGTCAGGGTGAGCTTTCCGCCGCACTGGATGCAGGACGCGGCCAGAGGCACGCGCCGGTACTTGGCGTTGCACTTCGTGCACCGGAACCGCTGGCTGGTGAAGGCCCGGAGGTTTCCGATGAGGTCGGGCAGGAAGTGATGGTTGATGATCCGTGCGACCACGTCCTCGGCGTTGACGGCCCGGATGCGGTTCGCCAAGGCCAGCTGCCCTTCGATCTTCGTCAGCATGCCCCCTTCCGTGTAGGAAGTGCGCAGCGGGGCCTCCTCCAGTCGCTCCACGTCGTGGGTGAAGCCGAACCCCTCGAACTGCAGGACGGAACCCACCCGCTTCCCCACCGTGTCCACCAGGTACTCCACCTCTCGGGGGTGGGTGCCCTGCTCCGCTGCCTCGTAGAACTCCAGCGGGTAGGCGCCACACACCTCGAGGTTGTGGACCTCCCGGTCGACCTCCTGGGGGTCGATGCGCGTGCTTAGGACCAACGGCGCGTCCATGAGCCCGCCCCGCTTCTCCGGGAGGAATCCGCGGCTGAAGTTCAGAAGCCCGTCCAGGAGGAGGATTACCGAGTCCTCGTCCCCGTCCGCGTCCCTTCGTTTGGCGGCATGGAAGAAGGGGTGCGCAAAGCACGCCCGCGCGGATGTGAGACCGATGATTCGCCCCAGGACACCCACGGAAGTGTGGGGGGCCAGCCCCACCACCAGGTGGCCGATCACGTCCTCGGCCTCCTCAAACCCGTAGTGGGATTCCAACCCGTAGGCCTGGGCAAGGAGGTCGTCCACGAAGCCACCGACCCGGACCAGGTGCGCCGCACAGTCGCGGGAGACGACGAGGTCCTGGGGACGTAGTTCCACGAGCTGGTCTGCCTCCTCGAGGGCCTCTCCCGTGACGTCGTGTTCGTAGCCCAGTTCACGGGCCCGCGCCACGGAGAGACCGACCTCCTCCGGGAAGAAATGCGTGAGAGGCAGGTTCGTCATGTCGAACCGGCAGGTCCCGTCCTTGAACACGTGGATCTCGTGCTTCGTACGCAGGAGACCCTTCTCGAGGGCTTCGGGGGTCTTAAGGCGGGAGATCATCCCTTGCACCAGCTTGACCCCCGGGATCCGTGTCAAGCCCAGGGTCTTCCGGGCCCGGTTGTAGACCTCCCGCAGGGGGACGGTTTCCTCCACGATCCGACTCCTGGGAACGGTGTGGCCGCCGCACGGGCAGCGGGGCAGGAACCAAGACCGCCCGCACTCGGTGCACTTCCGAACCCCCACCTCGGCCACGACTTTCTCCTTCTCCAGGGCCTTGTCCAAGAGACGCTGGGGGCCACCCTGGATGCCGATCGGGAAGAGACCATGGGGCGGTGGCTTCATGAGTCGGGGGCGCGCCTTCTCCGGGCGGCCCATCCGCGCCCCGATGCGCGTAGGGCCGCGGGCTCGGTGGAGAATCCCCGAGAGTCCCGAAACGTACTCCAGGGGGTCACTCGTCTCCGCCTCTCCACGGGCGCGCAGCCCGCCCTCCGCGACTTCAAGGCCGAGCGCCAAGAGCAGTGCTTCCCCGTGCCGGCCGAGCTCGAGAACCTCCCCTCGTCGGCGGAAGACCGCACCCAGCGTGACGAGGGAATCCGTGATGTCGTCCGTCCCGGGCACCTGCAGGCGGCCCTCGACCCATCGGCCCCCCTCTGCCAGACTCCGCCGGAGGCCACGAAGCACATCGACGGAAAGGTCGTGCCAGAGGAGGTTGTAGCGGGGGTGCAGCGGGACGTCGTGCTCCTGGGACCAGTTCACAGCCTCTTTGAAGGAGGGCCGCTCCCAGTTCTCTGGCAGAGAGCCCAGGCGAGCTTCGAGCTCCGCCCTGTACCAGTCCAGCCCATAGGCGCCCGGGAGGAGGACGTGGTTGTTTTCCAGGAACTCGCCCACGGCCACGAGGAGCTCCCCCAAGTCCACCACGCTCGCCACGTCCGGGCGGAGCTTGCGGGCCTCCTCCAGTGTGGAAACCTCCACCAAGGAGCCGTCCTTTAGGAGGATCAGGGGCCCTTCGATGGTGGTACAGGGCGAGACGGCTCCTGCCTTCCCCGGCCGCTCTATCTTGATCTGCGTTCCCACCGCGATGAACTCGTCCAGGAGATGCATGGTCGCGGGGTGAACACCTAGGGCCGCCAATCCCGTCGCCCGGGTCCGGCCGTACCGGAGGCGGAAGCCACCCCTCCGGCCCGGGTGGGCTAGGACGGGCCGACCCGCGATGATGTTCTGGATGAAAGCCGCCTCCTGTTCCGTCTCCTCTTCTCCGTTCTTCCGCTCCTCCAGGTATCGCGCGAGGAAGTCCCAGCCGTCGATCTTGAGATTCCGCACGTGCTTGAGGATTTTGGGCGCCTTGAGGCAGAGTCCCTCGGCAATCACGAGGCAGGCCCCGCCGCGAATGCGGTTCGTCTCGACACGCGGCAGGTCCCGGTGGCCGCTGATCTCCTCCTCCTCCGTCCCCTCCCCGTTGATCCCCACCGGGCAGTGGCCCATTACGAGCTCGATCGCCTCCTCCGAGGGGACGTGCTGCAGATGCTGGAGACGCCGATAGAGGGGGATCTCCTCTTTGAGGCGTTCCACTTCTTCCTTCGTCGGTTGATAGACACCGATCCCCAGTTCCCTGCGAACCACGTCGGCGATGAGGACGCTGAGGGCCTGTGCGGTCCCGCCGGCCGATCGGATCGGACCGGCATAGTAGACGTCCAGGTAGCTGCTCCCGTCCTCGTTACCCTTGATCTGGACGCCGCCTAGGCCCTCCAACGGAGCCACCACCACCCCCTCTGTGAGCAAGGCGAGCCCCGCCCGGATGGCCCGCTCGACGCGGTCCTCCACGGTCCGTCCTGGTTCCTGAGCCAACTCCCGCGCGAGCAGGAGGGAGGTCTCCTCCCGGTCGTGGTGGGCGCTGAGCTCGCGGATCCGCTGCGCGACTCCCTGCAGCCCATACGCCTCGAGGAGCCGTTCCACCCGGCTCGGCAGGTCCTCCGCCGCGAGGATTTCCACCGTCAGCTCGGGGTCCAACCCTTGGGCCCGCGCACGTCGGGCGACGGCGTAACAACGATCGGCCCCCCGATCGAGGTCATCCAGGTAGGCTTTCATGTCCTGGCTGTAGCTGAGGTTAGCCATCCCACCACGCAGAAGCGGAGGGGTATGGAGGGGTCGCTATAAAGGCTCCCCCGCGGCCCGTCCGCCCCATTGATAAGGAGGGAGGGTCTAGGCGGAGCCGATGGACCAGGTCACTACGCCGAGCGAGTTCAAGGAGGCCGTTCTCGACGCAGAGGGACCGGTCCTGACAATCTTCCATGCGGTTTGGTGCAGCTTCTGCCAGAGCTTTCTCCCTAACTTTCGCGGGACCGAAACGATCCCGGTGAAGAAGGTCGAGGTCGACATCTCGGAGGAGATCAACCCCCTGTGGGACACCTATCTCATCGAGGTGGTGCCCACGCTGATCCTGTTCGAGGGCGGGAGCATCCTGGGCCGAGCCGATGGAGTTCTGGGCAAGGGCCTCACGCAGGCCGACCTGGATGGCCTCCTCGTCGGCGCCGGAGAATCGCGAGGGAAGGGCTGACAGCGTTCCGCGGACCCGTTGGCCGTCAACGGCAACGGTTCACCCGGTCACCGAAGTGACCAGGCTAGCGCGCCTAGACCAGGGGTCCACGACCCTTGCGAGGCCAACCTTCCCACGGGCTCGCGCACCGCAGTACCAGAGGGAACGCAGGCGGGCTTAACTTCCGGGTTCGGGATGGGACCGGGTGTATCCCCGCCGCTATGGCCGTCACACCCTTCCGCGGTCGTTAGCCGACGGGGCTGCTTAAGCCTTATGGAGTCGGACTACACCACGGCCGCAACGAGGACGAACAGGGGGGCGAAGATCACCGCCACCTTCCCCACGAGCTTGATCAGGATGTTTAGAGAGGGACCCGAGGTGTCCTTGAAGGGATCCCCGACGGTGTCTCCGATGACCGCGGCCTTGTGGGCCTCCCCGCCCTTCCCGCCATGCAACCCGGACTCGATCAGCTTCTTCGCGTTGTCCCAGGCCCCACCGGAGTTGGCCATCATGACGGCGAGGAGGAAGCCCACGAAGAGAGCACCGAGGAGGAGGCCGGCGAGGGCTTTAAGTCCCAGACCGAACCCCACTGCTAAGGGGACGAGGAGCACCAAAAGGCCCGGAAGGAACATGGCCCGGATGGCGCGCCGGGTCACCAGGGCGATGGCTGCGCTGTAGTCGGGCTGTGCCCTCCCCTCGCGTAGGCCCGGGGTTTCACGGAACTGCCGGCGGACCTCGCGTACGATCTCGAAGGACCCCGAACTAACGGCCTTGAGCGTCAGGGACGAGAACACGAAAGCAAGCAGGCCCCCGATCAGGAGGCCGATGAACACGCGAACCTCGCTCTCTTCCAGTGGGAAGGCAAGGATGCGGACTTCGGTCACGTTGGCCACCACGAGAAACGTCGCGATCCAGGCTAACGCAGCGAGGGCGGCCGAGGCGATGGCGAACCCCTTCCCGATAGCGGCCGTGGTGTTCCCCACGGCGTCCAGGGCCTCCGCCCGTTCGCGGGCCTCCGTTCCCAGGCCACTCATCTCGGCGATTCCCGCCGCGTTGTCGGCGATGGGACCGTAGGCGTCCGTCGAGAGGAGCATCGCGAGGGTGACGAGCATCCCGACGGCCGCGACGGCGATTCCGTAGAGTCCAGAGAGGGTAAAGGCAATGAAGGTCGCCCCTGCGACGACGAGAATCGGTGGGATCGTGCTCGCGAACCCCACAGCCACCCCTTCCATGACGTTGATGGCCGCCCCGCTTTCGCTAGACGCCGCAATCCCTCGCACGGGCCCGTACTCCGCCGTGAAGTACTGGGTCGAGAGTCCAATCAAGAAC
>JBHHWA010000058.1:0-6513 GCA_046756285.1 Thermoplasmata archaeon | reverse complement strand
CGGAGATCCCCCCCACGAACAAGACCATCAACATGTGGTCCGCCGAAGTCCTCAAGGTGGAGGGCGGGAAGATCACGGAGTCCCGCAACTACTTCGACATGCTCGGGTTCATGGCCCAGCTCGGCCTGCTCCCCGAGAACGAGTGAGACCGGTCGATTCGAACCACGTCACGGGTCGCCTCCCGCGGCCCGCCTTCCTTTTATTTGATTACCTGGTGAGCGGCCACGCTTCAGCCTTCCGTCAGCGCTCCCTGGTAGCTTTCCTTGACAAACGAGAGCAATCCGTCCCAGTCGGTTTCCTCGTCCACGAGGGCGACGATCCACTTCTTGACAACCCGATCGCCCGTTCCGAAGGGCTCCGTCTGATGTCGTGCCCCCAAACCCTCTCGGGTCTCCGGGGAGAGCTTTGTTAGGACGACCCCCTGAGTGACGAGAAAGGCGAAGAGCGTGCCCGTGGCCTGGTATCCGGGACAGCCAAACATCTTCTTGGTGGTAACCTGAGGCCAGCCCAGCACCTCCTCCTCGAACCGGAGGCGCACGCGTCCCGCCTCATCCTCGGAGTAGAGCTTCATGGAGTCAGGAAGAATTTCGAGGTTATGAAGCCGGTCCCGAGACCTACGTCTGTTTCTTCTCTTCGTCCTCCAAGGTGACCGTCATCATCGGAGCCGGAATCTCGATGCCCGCCTCCGTGAGACGACGCACGATGGTCTCATTCACCTCGCCTCGGACGCGGTTCGCCTTGTCCGCATTTTTCACCCAGAACTTAAGCTTGAAGATGAGTGCGGAGTCGCCGAAGTCCTCCAGGCGTGCATACGGCTGCCGGCCCGACTGGGCTTTGTGGACTCCCGGATGGTCCGCTGCGGCCTCTGCAAGGATGGTCTTCACGGTCTCCACATCGGCGCCATACTCCACGCCTACCTTGGTGCTCTGCCGGATCGCCATGTCCGGCTCGACGAGGTTCACCACCATCTCCCCGGCCATCTTGTTGTTGGGAACTACCAGGAGCTTGTGGGAGGGTCGGTGGTAGAGCGTGGTCGTCCGCATGCCAATCCTCTCGACGCGGGCGCGGTCCCCGTCGATCTCCACCAGGTCGCCGACCTTGAAGGGCCGGTCCGTCATGAGGAAAACCCCACTGAGGAAGTTGGAGAGGCTGTCCTTGGCCGCGAAGGCGAAGGCGAGGCCGAAGACCCCGGCCCCCAAGGCGAGGGCGGTTAGGTCGTAGCCGAATAGGGCGAGGAGAGCTGCGCCCCCGGCAACCAGGATGATGATGCCCCCGAAGCGGCTGATGAGTGGGAGGAGGGCGGCCAAGACCTCAATCTCTCGGGTCTTGGCCGCCTGCTGGGTGAACGCAATGAGGACGCCCTGGAAGAGCCGATAGGCTAGCCAGGTCAGGACCACGAGGAGGACCACACTGTACACGAGGAACAGGAAATTGATGACATCGGCCGGGGGCTCGAGGACAGCCACCGACTGGACCACCCCGAAGACCAGGATAAGCACCACAATGGGGATCCGGACAATTTTCAGCACGACCGCATCGATGTCTGTCTTGGTCCTACTGGTGTAGCGTCGGAGAACGGGGGTCACAACTAGGAGGATCACGCCCGCAATGCCAGCCCAGATGGCCATGTTGATGATGAACGTCACCAGCCGCGAGTTGAAGGGTGGGGGGAATGGGTTGTCGATGATTCCCAGAATCTTGTTCCCCGTCACGATGGGCGGAGGGGCCGTTTTCAGATCGACGGTGGCCGTCCGTGTCAACGTCTCGGTAACGAGAGGGTCCGAGGCGCGCGTGAGGGTAAAGATGACCGAGATGGCGACCGCACGGTCGTTGACAAAGGTTTCCGCCGAAACCACGAGAGTGGCGTTGAGCGAATCCCCGGGCCTCAGGACGACAAAACCAGGCTCCACGCGGGCGGACCAATCGGCTTCCGATGCCGGTGACGCTTGTAGTTGGAGTAGCACGTCTCCCACCTCCCGGTTATAGACCAGCCAGAGGAAACTCACCTCATCCCCCGCGACGAGTTCCTCCGAGTATGAGGCACCCACGTCGAAGATCTCACCGAGGCCTTGCCCTTGGGCGGGTACAGCCGGCCATAGGACCATTGCCAAGACGAATAGCGGAAAAATGAAGCGAAGATGTCTCAAACTATTCCCCCCGGGTCGGGATTACAGTACGGCTATAAAGGCATGTGGCAACCAGGGACATGCGGCGGCGGTCAACGTAATAAAAGCGGACCACGTTGTGTCCACAGGATGGGATCTATGGGAGGGTGGCGTACAGCTTCGACCGGGAGCCTACTCCTCATGCTCTTCACGGTAATCCTGGCTGGGGGTTCGCTCACCGAACCCACAAACACTCCACCCGTCTTGGCCCCCTCTGTTCTCCAGGGAGGGAATGGGGGACTCGAAGACCCCATCGACGTGGATGTGCGCTTCGCCTCTGCGCCTCGAATCGGGCTTCCGAGTCCTGTTGTCATTGGGTTCACGAGCCAATGGGACGACCTCAGCGACGTTCACGCGCACATGGAGACCTCTGAGGACCTTCTCCTGATCCCAGAAGACGCCGCACCCTCCACGTTGGTGGCGGGACACGAACGAACGTGGCGTCTCTCGGTCGTCCCCACGAAGGAAGGCTTCCACCGTGTGGCCGTGCGCGTCGTAGGTCAGTCCGTGATTTACGGCTCCCTGGGGGGCCTGGCTGTCCTCACCCTGGAGCTGCCGGTGGAGGGGGCGGGTGGGGTCCACATCGGTCATCCTCCGGTCCTGTCTCCTCAGGGGAGGGCCGACACAGTGGCGGGACCATCGTTCGACGCACCGCTCGGCGCGGGACCAAGGCCGAGCCCGCTCCCAGCGGTTGAAGCGGGGGTCCCCCTGCCCTCAGCCCGCATGGATCTCCCTCCTGCACAACCCCAGTCCCACGCGTCCTTCAACGTGACGGGTCAGTGGAACTACTGGCTCGAGGACGACACGACGACGGCCCCTCAGCGGTGGGCCACCGTCGAGGTCTGGGACGAAGACCCCGCCGGTCTCGATGACCTGCTTTGGATGGGCATGACGAACGACACGGGTGGCTTCACCTCCCCGGGCCTCCCCCGGACGGACCCGGACGGACCGGGAAACCAGGACGTCTACGTGCGTTTCGTGGCCTGCAACGCGGCGGTATGCATCCAAGCGACCAACGGCACGACCTACAGCTGGCGCACCGAGACGGCCACCGTGGCGACGGAGGACGCGCTCGACTTCGGGGCACGCGCCTCGACCGCCAACGAATTTGCACAGCGGCCCTTCCAATACATCAACAACGGGTGGGATTACGCCGCAAACCTGGGCGGCCTGCGCTCAATCCTCGGCCAGGTCCGGGTTCTCATCCCCGATTCCTGCACGTTCTATACCCTCGCGGATGACACGATCCACCTGTGCGCCGACGGCATCGACGACAAGAGCCCGGACGACGTGAACCACGAGTACGGCCACTACGTCCAGGACAAGATGTACAGGGACTCCTTCTGGCCCAGTCCGGGTGGAGTCCACACCGCCTGCGGGGATTTCCAGCACCGAGGCCTCTCCTGGACGGAGGGGTTTGCGGACTTCTTCGGACCCCGAGCGAACCGGGAGATCGTCGATCCCACGGACCACTTCTATACACGGCCCTGGGATGGGTCCATCTTTCGCCTCGACCTGGAGGATGCATCGATCTGCGCCGCCAGCGTCCGGGGGGACGATAACGAGCTCCGCGTCGCCACCTCCCTCTGGGACCTGACGGACGAGGCAGACGACGGGGCCCTAGACCTTGGGATCGAGCACCTGGACTCCGTATTGCTGGAGTCCATCAACGGGTGCGACCAGTCCACTTACCAGGACTTCTACGACTCGGGCGTCTGCAACTGGGTTGAAAGAGGCAACCCCCGGCTCGACTTCCTCGTCACGGCGTTCCAGAACACGATCGACTACAACTTCGCCCCTGTCGCGGAGGTCACCGCCCCGGATGTCTTCCGATGGGCTGGGGCCAACATCGTTGCGACGGCGAACGCCACGGATGCGGACACCAACGTGACACGGATGGAGTTCGGGATCGATACGAGTGCCACCTGCACGAACGTGGACATGCTCTTGCGGACAGATGTGACTCCGCCCTATTCCGTGACCATTGATGTCTCCTCCCTGGGAGAGGCGACGAACCTCTGGGTCTGCGCGCGCGCCTCCGATGAGATGGAGGCGGGGGGATGGGCGCCATCTTCCGCGAGCTTTGGCATCGACCGCACCCCGCCCACCACGATGGCCACCCTCCTGGGCACCCTGGGGACCTCGGTTTGGTACGTCGCCCCCGTTACGGTGGAACTGGCCGCAACGGACACCGCAAGTGGAGTCGCCGCCGTGACCTACCGACTTGATGGCGGTGAGGTGCAGGGCTACACGGCCCCCTTCGTCGTGGAAGGGGACGGCACGCACACCTTGGCGTTCTTCGCCGTGGACGTGGCGGGGAATTCGGAACCCATTCAGCCCCTCCTCGTCCCAATCGACACGGGCCCTCCCATCATCCAGATCGTGCAACCTCCCACCATGGGCTTTGTGGGACAGTCGGACGTCGTCCTGCAGTGGTCGGTCACCGACGCCGGGTCGGGGGTCGCGTCGTGCGCCGTCGGACTCGATGGGGGCCAAAGGATCCTCGTCGAGGAGGAGACCGCATTCACCTTTGCAAACGTGGCGGACGGGCCTCACACCGTGACGGTCACCTGCTCAGATGTTCTCGACCGGGCCGCCGAGGTCGAGGTCGGGTTCACCGTCGACACAAATCCCCTCAGTCTAACGGGGCCCTTCGGTCCCACCTTTGTCCTGGGCCTCGTGGGCCTCGGGATTCTCGTTGTGGCCCTGCTCATACGCCGGAAGAGGTGAGCCAGGAGGACGCCGAACCGGCCTGTCGCTCGACCTCGCCACGGAGGTTCAGAAGGGTAGAGGAAGAACGCTCTGAGACCCCCTCGAGGGACTTGGGCGCGAAAGGTTTATCGCGTCGCTCCGCGTCGCGCTCCTTCGGCCTCGGGGTCATGTGCGGCCCGAGAGCTTGAAGGTGGGGGAGCATGCCAACCGCATTTCGTATTACCCTGAAGGACGCGCCGGGGGCCCTTGCCCATGTGGCCAGTGCCCTCGCAGAACGTGGGATCAACCTCGAGGCCTCGGGGGCGGAGACCGCAGGTGGAGAGGGCCGAATCACGCTGCTTACCTCCGACGAAGGCGCGACGCGTGAAGTCCTCGAGACCCACAACGTCGCGTTTGAGGAGGTCGAACTTCTCGTGGTGACGCTGCAGGACGATCCCGGTGCGTTGGCCTCCATCGCCCAGCGGCTCGGTGCGGCCGGCGTGAACATCACCACTCTCGTTCAGCTGAACCGGATGCACGGGCGTTCCGACCTGGGCTTGGTCGTGAACAATCCCGAGAAAGCACGGCCGATCCTGGGTGAAGATTGAGCGGCTTGAGCGGCCTCAGGGACGCTGCCAGGGAAGTTGCCCCCTAGCCCCAAACGCCTGATTCACCGAGTCCATAGCCTCTTCGAGCTCTCGCCTCCCCTCGTCCGCCGGCCTCCATGGCTC
The DNA here is from genome assembly GCA_046756285.1 of Thermoplasmata archaeon. Taxonomy (GTDB): domain Archaea; phylum Thermoplasmatota; class Thermoplasmata; order RBG-16-68-12; family JAJISG01; genus JAJISK01. The sequence goes on along the minus strand of JBHHWA010000058.1, from coordinate 926 downwards.
CTTGAGCCCGATGCGGACCGCCCATGCCTCCCAGGTCTCCATGATCCGGGCATGGGCCCCCGACTCCGTGTGAACCTCGCGGCTGACGACCAGGAGGTTCTTCTCTAGCCGCTTCGCCGCCTCGCGGATTGCCCGCGGATCGAGGGGCGTCAACTTCTCCGGTTCGTCCGTTCGAACCCATCCGACGTCCTCTACCGATCCGAGAAGCTTCCGCTCGTTCGGCGACAGCCCCTTGACCTGCCAGGGTTCCCGGGCCGCAGCCACGCCCGCCAAGGCCGGCCAGAGCCTCCGGTGGACGAAGGTGACCTTGCCGGAGACCAGCTTCGTACGCAAGGCCTTTCCGTATCCCTCGAGGCGTTCCACCACGGCGAAGATGGCATGGGACTGGGGGTGACCCCACCAGGAGCCCTTTAGCGACTCGCCCGTGACGACCGTGGTGACGCTGGGAAGCAGGGGGTCGACCACGAGGAGGATCCCGTGCTGCTCCAGCCACTCGAGGGCCTTGCGAAAGGCATCCTCGCTCATCGCGCGACCTCCCCATCCAGGGATAGGACGAGGGGGTTCGACGGAGTGTAGCGTGCGTACCTTTCCCAGTCCGATGTAGTTCCCCGTTCGCTCCCGTCCATGGCGCAGCCTGTGGCGCTGCGAATCCAGCTCGGTGTCATAAACCTAGAGGTCAATCGAAGCCAGCCTGGAGGGAACGCAACGTATTTCCCGAGGCCTCCCATGAACAGAGGGGGACGGCGCATGGGCGAGAAATCCGCGACCAAGACGACGGGGAGACTACTCATCGCGGGCACGTTTCGTGGGGCCGGAGAGGAGGAGAGCTTCAACGTCGTCAATCCGGCCAACCGAGAGGTGGTCGGGGAGGCTGCCCTCGGGACGGAGGAGGACGCGAAGGAGGCCGTCGAGGCGGCCCGTGAGGC
>JBHHWA010000057.1:0-6595 GCA_046756285.1 Thermoplasmata archaeon | reverse complement strand
AGGTCCTGAGTTGAGGGGAGGAAAAATGGATCCAAGCACGGCATGGGAACGGGCCCGGATTCGGTTCCGAGGCGCCCTGGCCAACCCCCGTATGAAGTGGGGGGGCATCGCCGCCGGCGTGGCCTACGCCCTGTTCTACCTCTTCAGCTTGGGGCACCTCATCATCCAGCCGGGGACGAGACCCGTCCCCAGCGCCGGGGTATTCGCCGTGGTTGGCCTCGAGAACATCTGGCGGGAGCGGGCCCCCTACAACTACGAACCCATCGCCGTCTTCCAGCCCGTGGAGGGCTTCGCGATCTTTCTGGCGGTCCCCAACCTCATCCTGGCGGCGAGCCTAGCCATCCTCTTGGCGCTGAGCCTCGCCGTGGCCTTCTACCTCTTCACAGAGTTCCGGGCGTGCGGGATCACCGGCTCGGCGACGGGCTTCCTGGCGGCCGCCCCCGCGTTCCTAACGGGGTTCGCCTGCTGCGCTCCCAGCCTGGCCATCTCGCTGGGTGCCGTCTCGGCCGCCAGCCTCACCGGGCTCATCCCGATTTTCATGCCCGCCGCCTTCGTGGCCCTGGGCCTCGTTCTGGGGTGGAACCTCCTTCGCGATGTCCCCGGCCCGACGACCGTCCATGCGCCAGTAAGAGCGAAGAGTTAATGCGACATCACCCCCATCATCGACAATAGACGAAGGGGGATGACTTCGTGAGCGCTGCAGGCCTAGCCGGTGTCATCGCCGGGACCACGGAGCTGAGCTTCATCGACGGCCAAGAGGGCCTCTTGGTCTACCGCGGCTACGACATTCGGGATCTGGCCCGGAACTCCACCTACGAGGAGACCGTCTACCTCCTGTGGAACGGGCGGCTCCCCACGAAGGCGGAATTGGAGGACTTTTCGAAGGAGCTGGCCGCCGTGCGGCGCCTCACGGCCGAACAACTCGACGTCTTGGCCAGCTTCTCCAAGGAGGCCCTCCCCATGGAGGTGCTCCGGGCCATGGTGGCCCGCCAGGCCCTCACGGACCCCGACCGGGAGGACGTCTCCCCCGAGGCTACGCGTCGCTTGGGGATCCGCCTCCTGGGAACCTTTCCCCTCTTCGTCGGGGCCTTCCATCGCCTGCGGCAGGGGAAAGAGTACCGGGCGCCCCCCGACGGATCGAGCCACGCCGTGAGCTTCCTCCACGCGTTGCACGGCGAGGCCCCCTCCGAAGAGCAGGCCCGGGTCATGGACGTGGCCCTCATCCTCCACGCGGACCACGGGTTCAACGCCTCCACGTTCGCCGCCCGGGTGACGGCCTCCACCCTGGCCGACCTCAGCAGCGCCGTGGTGACGGCCCTCAGTACGCTCTCCGGCCCGCTCCACGGGTCCGCCAATCGGGACGCCATGAACCTGCGGTTGAAGATCGGCGACGCGGCCAAGGCCGAGGCGTACGTCTTGGAGGCCCTCGCGCGGAAGGAGAAGATCCCCGGGTTCGGCCATCGCGTGTACAAGACCATGGACCCCCGGGCCGCCATCCTCAAGGGGTACGCCGAGAGTCTCGGGAAGGCGGCGGGGCAGGAGAAGTGGCACGAGATGTCCTACATCATGGAGGACGCCATGATGCGGGAGAAGGGGCTGAACCCCAACGTGGACTTCTACAGCGCCACCACCTACTACGCCATGGGCCTCCCCGTGGACATCTTCACGCCGATCTTCGCCGTCAGCCGGGTCGCGGGGTGGGTGGCCCACGCGATGGAGCAGTACGGCGACAACAAGATCATCCGGCCGAAGGCGGAGTATACGGGGCCGAAAGGCCTCCGCTACACGCCCCTTGATCAGAGGGCGGCCTAGGCAATCCGGTCGCCGATCTCGGCTCCATCATCGGGTCGGAGGAGCACGACGCGTCCGTCCTCCCGGATGGCACCCAAGACCAGCACCTCGGAGAGGAAGTTGGCGATCTGTTTGGGGGAAAAGTTGACGACGGCGACGACGTGGCGTCCGACGAGGTCCCCCGGTGCGTACCACTCCTTGATCGCTGCGGAGCTCTTCTTCAGTCCGAGGGGCCCGAAGTCGATTCGCATCCGATAGGACGGCTTTCGCGCCTCCGGGAACTCTTCCGCCTCGACGACTTTCCCCACCCGCATCTCCACCCGCTCAAACTCCTCCCAGGTAATGGTCGCCATCGCGACTGCGAAGGGAGGAGGGGACTTATCCTTCCCCCCTGCCCTCGGGGCCGAGGCGGCCGTCCCGCAGCCGCCGAACCTTCCAGGCGAGGGCGCGCGCGAGGGGGTCATGCGATGCGAGGACCACGGTCCTCCCGTCCTCCCGCAGCCCCCCCAGGAGGTTGAGCAGGTCGGGGGCGCTCTCCTCGTCCAGCGCGGCGGTGGGTTCGTCCGCGAGGATGATCGCGGGCTCGTTGGCCAAGGCCCGCGCCACGGCGGTCTTCTGCCGCTCCCCCATGCTGAGCGCCGGAGGCCGTCGTTGCGCCATTTCCATCAGCCCGAACCGGCGCAGCAGCTCCTCTCCACGCTCGGCCATGTTGGGGGCCCGGCGGAGCCGCAGTGGAAGCTGCACGTTCTGCCGTACGGTCAGCTCGTCCAGAAGGTTGTGGTCCTGAAAGACGAAACCGACTTCGTTGAGCCGCAGGGCAGCCTGCTCCCGCGGCGTCAGTCCGGCCAGGTCCCGCCCACGGAAGAGAATCTCGCCCCGATCGGGCCAGTCGAGGCCGCCCAGGAGGTTCAGGAGCGTGGTCTTCCCGCTCCCGTTCCGACCCCACAGGACCATTCCTTCGCCGGAGTCGAGTTTCAGGTCAACCTCACGTAGGACGTACCCAGCCCCATCGTAGCTCTTCCAGAGGTCCGTGGCTTCGAGGAGGGCCGCCACCGGGTACCCGCTAGACCCTCGTCCCGCTATGAACCTACCGCGGACCGCCTGCCGGTGCGCCAACCGCGCCCTTTAAGGCCTCCCGTCGGTTTCGCCGGCCACTCAGGGATGCACAGCGGCCCGCCGAGAGCATGCGGCACGGGGGCCGTTTCGTTCCAAGGTCTGAAAGGAGGTGGGAGAACCCTTCTCCGTATCGCGACCCGCTTCAACTGGCGCGTAGCCGCCGCTATGCTGGGCATCGCGGTGTGCGCCACCTACGCCGCGGGCGCCCTGGTCCTCCTCGACGGGCTGGAGAACGGCAGCCAGTCCGTCCTAGGCCGTCTCGGCGCGGGGCCGTACCTGGCCTATCGCGGCGGCTTCCCTCAACTCGAGCCCTTCGGCATGGACGGCGACTTCCAAGGGCCGTATCGGGCGGGTTGGCTTCGCGCCGCCGAGCTCGTGACCGACGCCTCGTTCGTCCCGGTCCGTGTCGTCGCCTTCTCGGCGGGAGATTTAGGAGGACCCGCGCCCACCGCGGGCACGACGTTCGCGAGCCCTTCCATCTCGGGGTCGGGCCCCGATCACACCCTCGTCCTACGCACCGAGGTCGGGGTCGTTGAGGTCGCGGTGGCACCACCCGGTGGACCGTCCTTCGGCCTCCCGGAGACCTGGATCCTCCTCTCGGAAAGCGACCTCCGGCAAATCGCGACATGGGACGCGCGGCGCTACGACCTCCTGTTCATCGAGGGGCGAGAGGACGCCCAGCAGCTCGCCGACTCCGGCTATACGGTCCTCGCCCTCGCCTCGGCCCCGGATTTCTTCGAAGCGACCCTGCGTGAGGCCCGACGCCTCGTCGGGGGTCTCGTGGGGGTCAGCGCCGTGGCCATCGCCGTGGTGGCCTACAGCCTGACCTCGCTGGAGATTCGTTACCGCCGGGCCGAAACCCGAACGCTTCGAGCCCTTGGGATGGATGGGCGCGCCTTGGGGCGGCTCTACGGTCTCCAGCTCGTCTTCATCGTGGCTGGGGGGACCGTCCTCGGGCTGGCGGGGGGAATCGTGGCGGCCAACGGCCTGGTCTCCTTCGCCCCGCTGTTCGGGCTCCCGACCGTAATCAGCCCCCACCTCACCCTGGGAGGCGTCGTGGTTCCCATGGCGATCTCCCTCGCGGCGGGGCTAGCAGGGGGTGGGGTGGGGCTGCTTCGCCACGTCAGGAGGTGGGATCACGCGCCCCGCCGCTGAGCTCTTCGTCATCCTGTTCCTAGGCGCGGTCCTCCTCGCGGCCTCGTTCCCCTTCTATGCCTCCCTCGCCCGCGCCCCGGAGGACCTCTTCTTCGGTCCCGGGGTCTTCGTCATCAGCCAGGCCTCGGTGGATCAGCCCCTCACCGAGGACTTGGCGAGCGCGATTCAGGCGGAGCCGTGGGCCGTCGCGGTGAGCCCCGAGGTGTATGCCCTCGTCGGGTGGTCTGGAGAGGCGGTGGTCGTCCGGGGGGTCCAGCTCGAACCCTTCCTGGCCATGGAGGGGTTGGCCTTGGGGGGCCCCCTCGGCCCCGAGTTCCTCCTCGTGGGAGAACGCCTCGCGGCGCGTCTCGGCGTCGGCGCGGGGGACCCCATCCTCCTCCCCGGGTCGACCCATCCCGTCTTGGTCGAGGCCCAGGTCGACGGAATTCTCTCCGCCGGGGGCGCCGTCGGGGACGAGATGCTCCTGGACCTGGGCCGGGCCCGCATCATGGCCGGCCTGGGGGGAAGCGCCGTCTCCTTCCTGCGGGCGGAGGTCCAAGACGCCGAGTCCCTCGTCGCCTATCTCGCCGCCACCCGACGTGATGTGGTCGTCGCGGGGGAAGGGGAGAGCCACCTCGTCCAAGGCGGCGCCGTCCTCGATGACCGGGTCGGCTCCCTCGTCTTGACGAACCCGGACCTCGGCCGCGAGCTGGGCCGGGGCTACATCGGTTCCTTCGCCCAACACAGCGGCAACAGCCTCTCGGTCCTCGTCCTGGGGATGGAGGGCCTCACAATGGTCCTCCTCGGGGTGATGATGGCCTCCACCCTCGCCCGGTTCTGGATGGAACGGCGCCGGGAGGTCGGGGTCCTTCGCGCGCTCGGGGGAGGAATGCCCGCAGCCCTGCGTCTCTTCGGGCGGAAGCTCTTCGGCTTAGGGGTTCCCGCGACGGCGGCCGGCCTCCTGGCGGGGATAGGCGTCGGACTCCTCCTTGCGACCGTGCAGGCCTACGCCTTCTTTGGTCACACGCTTCCCTACCGCCTTCACGCAGTAGACCTCCTGTTCCTGGGGGTCCTCTCGTTGGGAGCCTTCGGGGTGATCGTGCTCCTGAGCCTGACCTTCCTGCTGCGCCAGCCTCCTCGCGAGCTCCTGGCCGAGGGGCCCGATCCGAGTTGGGGCGATACGCAGGAGTCCCCTCTCGACCCCCAACCTCCGGCTTCCGCGCCGAGGGCCGACCCTGCCCCCAATCTCAAGGTTGATATCCAAACCGGTAACGCACCAGAAACTGTTATAAACGGAGACCACTTGGTGCGGCCCCGCTCATGATTGCCAGCTTTGCCATCTCCTCCATGACGAGCGCTGCCGTCGTGGCGTTGGCGGCCGGGACCCTCGGCGGCATCGCGGTGGCCGCCCTGATCGCCCTGCTCGTCGGGCGTGAACTCACGGGGGTCCACGTTCGGTCGGGGAGCGGGAAGCGGCTGAGCCTGTTTTCTCGCTACTTGGCCATCCCCATTGTCCCGCTGCTCCTCGTCTTCACGGTGATCGTGGCCGTCCGCGTCTGGGAAGTCCTGTAGCCCGCTAGAACGCGAAGGGCATGAGCAGGTAGAGCGTCACGTTGGCCAACCCGTGGGCGAAGATGACCCCCACGAGGCTTCGTGTCCGTTGCACGACGAACCCGAAGTAGAGGCCCACGGCGAACACGAAGGGGAGGTCCAGGGCCGTGAGCGGGTTTGTCGCATCGTAGAAACCGATGTGCATGGCGGCGAAGAGGAGAGCTACGAAGAGGAGGCCGGATGCGGGGCCGACGACCCGCTCCGTTTGGGGCTGCAGGAGCCCCCGGAAGATGAGCTCCTCCGCCAGCCCCGAGGCGAGTCCGATGACAATCGCCGCGGGAAGGATGAGCTCCAGGACGAAGGCGTCCACCCACGCACCCTCCGCGAGGAGGAAGTACTCGACCGCGCCGAGGCCGAACCCCGACACGGCCACCCCGGCCTGCCACGGCAGGTGGGCGGGCGAACCGAGCCTCAGATAGGCCTCTCGCGGCGGGATGGCCAGGACGAACATCATGACGATGGCCGCGGCGAGGAGCGGCATCGCAATCAGGAGCAGCCACTGGATAACCGTGAATTGCGTGGAAGGGAGCCCGAGGCTTAGGATCCGGATGAGGGGGACGAGGGAGAGGACGATCAGGAGACGGGAGAGTCGTACGTCCGTTTTCGCCAGGGAGGCTCCGTGCCCGAGGAGGGCGAAGAGGAGGACGATGTGGATCGTCATGCCCCAGAGGAGGGGGTCGGGGTTCGCCTCCGTCGCGATGGCAGCCAGGATCTCGGCCCCCACGACCGCCCCGAGGTACGCCAGGAGGGAGAGGAGGGGTCCCTTCTCCAGCGAGAAAGCTGGCGCCTGGCGAACCTCAGAGAGTGCCATCCCAGTTCCCTTCGGCGCGGGAAGAGGGCCCTCCCCCATAAGGGTTCCCCTGCGGCCTCCGAGAGACGCCTGCCCCGCCTCGTTATCAGGGCCGCGAGCAAGGTAGAAACCCTTATCTCGGCCCCGGCCGGC
>JBHHWA010000056.1:0-6608 GCA_046756285.1 Thermoplasmata archaeon | reverse complement strand
GACCCGTGTCATCAATGCCCAGCTGCCGACACCACTCTTGGAGCTTGGATTTGGGGGCGTCCCAGATCTGCTTCACCTTAAGTTCGAGGGGTGGACTCGGGGCACTTTGAGGAGGTTCCGCAGGAGGTTGTGGCTCAGGCTCCACATCGGGTTCGCCCTCGATGGAATCCATTCGCAGCTCTTCTCGCTCTTCCTCGACGGGCCGGTCCGCGGACGGTTTCTCCCTCTCGGCGGGCGCCTCGGCCTTCCTTCCCTTCTTGGCCTTCTTCTCCCCCTTTCTGCCCTTTTTGCGCTTCTTCCCCGTAGCCGCCTCCTCCGCCTCGCCGAGGACGGCAAAGGGCGTCCCGATCTTGCCCATCTCACCTGAATCGGTCGGGATCTCGGGGGTGTCCTCCGGCATCGTATCGGAGGGCTCTCCAATGGCCTCGATCTCCGCCTCGATCGCGGTCATCGGCTCCTCCGCATGCGCATCGTCGACTCCGTCCTGAGGGGCTTCCTCAAGGTCCTGATCGAATTCCGCCTCCGCGTCCCCCGCCGCCGGCTCTTCCAGGAGGCCGCTCGCATCTTCTCCCTCGGACCGCGGCTCCTTCTCCCCCATCTCCAGTTCGTGCAGGAGTCGCTTCCGAAGGTCAGGGACGTTCCCCGAATCGTCAAGGCCCAGCTGGAGGCACCACGCCTGAAGGGTGGCCTTCCGGGCCTCTCGAATTGCGCCCGGAGTGAGGTCGGGGGCCTCCGCTTCCTCTGCGGACCGGACCAGGGGCATCTCGGCAGGTGCCTCGGCCTCTACCACCCTCTCGTCCTTCGGCTGGGCGGCCCGCTTCCCCCAGAGCAGAGGCAGGAGGGCCGTCACGGGCCGGACTTCGCTGGACGCACCGGTCCAGTCTGCCAGAGTCGGCCCGAACTCCTGCTCGATGTGTACGGAGAGTTGGTGGAGGCGGGCCTGGAGGGTCCCGTTGTCCCGTCCGCGGAACACGACGGCGACGTAGTGGTGGGTTCCCTGCTCCACCAGGATGTTGAACTTGTCGAACTGGAGGCCCCGCACTGGCGTATCCTCGTGGTGCGTGAAGGCGTCCCGGATGAAGTTCTGGACCGTGCTCAGCATGGCAGCCAGGATGTCTTCGTCCTTGTCCGGCGTCAGGGTCTTCGAACGGTGCGCGATGAGGACGCCGTTCTCGTGGACGACGAAGACCTCCTCGATGCTCGTACGGCGACGCCGTGTGATGGCGTACAGCGCCAGCCCGCCGGCGAGGGCGGCCAGGAGGAGCCACATCCAGGGGAGGGGAGGCGTGGAGGCCCCGGGGCCAATCTGCAGGGAGACGGCGTTGCTGATGGCGGAGGCCGGGGGACTCCCCTTCCCGTCCGTGAAGTCCATGGCGAAGCGGAAGGACTGGAGGCCGAGTTCGCTGTCGGCAACGAGGGTGACGACGAGGTTGATAATGGCCCCGGCGGGGATGGAGGCAAGGAACCAGGAGACGCCGTCCGCCGTTTCCGTCACGGCGAAGGTCCCATCGTCGCCTCGGAAGGCCACGCCGGCCGGGAGGGTCAGGTTCAGCCAGCCCATGGCAGCGGTCTGGCCCGTGTTGGTAATTGCGATGGCCAGCGTGAAGGCGATGCCCGCCTCGACGGCCGACGACCCAGTTGTGAGAGTCAGTCCTACGGCGGGGGCCTGTAGGGACGAGGAGGCTTGCAGATCCGCCCCGCCGAGAGGGTTCCCATTGCGGTACGTGCCGGCGAAGGAGACGTCGATGCCCATGGCGAGGCCGTCCTGCAGGCCGCGGACGACGCGCAGACGGGCGTCCAGACGCTGTGTCCCGGAGGCGACACTCGGGAGGACGACGTCGAAGCCGTCCGCCGTGGTCGTGAAGAGGGGTTGTGGGATGAGGGCCACGAGTTCGTAGTGGCCGTTGAGGGTCCAGTTGATCCAGACGGTGCCAGAGGCGCCGGCCCCAGTGTTGTTGTAGTAGAGGGAAGCGAGGACCTCGTCCCCCCGCTCGGAGGCGAGGGGGGCCATGACGAGGGCAGGGGCGAAAGAGGCGGAGACCACGTCCACTTGGAGGGCGTCCTCAAGGGAGGGGAGAGAAGCCCCGCTCGTGTCTTGGGAGTTCCCCGTGGCCCGGGCGGTCACCGTGGCCCCGTCGGGGACACTCGGGTTGACCGTGACGGTCCACTGGAAGGTTGCCTGGGTTCCCGCGGCGAGACTCGCCAGACTCCAGCGGACCAACCGCGAAGGTCCATCGTAGGTCCCCCCCGGCGAAGAGGAGACGTAGGTCGCGTTTGCATCCACCGACCCTTCGACGGCCAAAGATTCAGCAGGCGCGGCACCGGAGTTCGTGACGGTCGCGATGAATGTCAAGGCGTCCCCGGGTTCCGCGAGGCTGGAACTTGCCGTGACGACGAGGGTCAGGACGGCGTTCGCGAGGGTGACAGCCACATCCTGGGATCCCCCGATCAGCGGCGCACCCGCGAGATCCGTTCCTTCCATCGCAAAGCGTGTTAGGACCACCGTGCCGTTTGGCATGCCACCCACGGCCGCGACGGTGAGGTTAAAGGTGTAGAAGCCCGGGACTAGGTCCACGAATTCGTAGGTGTAGGTCCCGCTTAGGACACCGCCGATGGCCGCAGCGTCGTCGCTGACGTAGCCCAGCTCCGCAGGTAGGGTCACGTTGATCCAAACCGTGGCCGCCCGACTCTGACCCGTATTGTCGAAAGTGACTTGGAACGTGGTCTGCGCCGCCGGCCACACCGTCGAGGGCGAGACCGAAACCATGAGGTCGAGGACGGCGTTGTACGCCGTCGCGGCCACGTCCTGGTATGCCGGCGGGAACGAATCCCAGAGCGGATCCACGGCCTCGAAGGTGAAGTTCGTCACCAGAACCGTCCCATCGGGGACCCCGCCGTCCAACCGAGCGACAAGGAGGAAGGAGTAGGTCCCAGGGCCCACAGTGGCAAACTCGAAGGAGTAGGCGCCGGAGGCCACGCCGCCGATGGAGGCTGCCGTGTCGCTGACGTAGCTGAGACCGGCAGGGAGGGTGGCATTGACCCACACCCGTTCGGCGTGGTACAGCCCCGTGTTGTTGATCCAGATGGTGAAGGTCGTGGTGTCACCGGGTTCCAGGCCCGTGGGGGTGGTCACGACCGCGTAGCTGAGGAGTGCGTTGAGGAGCGTCACCGGCGCGTCCACGCTGGATGGGCTGAGGGGCGTGCTCGTGAGGTCCAAGGCCTCCAGCCGGAAGTTCGTCAGGACGACCGTGCCGTTGGGAATACCGCCCACTGCAGACACGGTGAGGTTGAAAGTGTGGACGCCCGGCTTCACATCCGTGAACGCGAACGAATACGTCCCGGTGAGCAGGCCCCCGATGAGGGCCGCGTCGTCGCTCACGTAGAGCAACTCGGCCGGCAAGGTGACGTTCACCCAGACCATAGAGGCGTTGGCCAGCCCCGTGTTCGAGAAGGTGATCTCGAAGGTCGTCAGGCCACCTGGCCCGATGGAGGGAGGGTCGACCACAATGGCGAGGCTCATGTCTGCATTGAGGATCGTGATGCTCTCGCTCTCAGCTGACTCCTGAAGCGGCGCCCCCATGGGGTCAACCGCCTCGAAGGTAAAGTTGGTCACGGCCACGGCGCCGTTCGCGACACCGCCGTTCGCCCGGACCGTGATGTTGAAGACGTAGCTCCCCGGACCGACGTTCGCAAACTGGAAGCTGTAGCAGCAGAGGGTCACCCCACCCAGGGATGCCGCATCGTCGCTCACGTAGGTGAGTTCCGACGCGAGGGTCATGTTGACGTAAACGAGGCCCGCGTCCCCACCCCCGGAGTTCGTAAAGGTTACCTGGAAGACGGTGGTCTCGCCCACGTTCAGGGTCGCGTCGAGGGGGGCTACGGCGTAGGACAGGATGCCGTTAACAAGGGTGACGTCTACGTCTTGGCCCGAGGAGGGGAGTGGAGCTCCCTCTGGGTCGGCCGCTTCGAAGGTGAAGTTTGTGGTCGCTATGGTGCCGTTGGCGACTCCTCCGTTCGCCTGGGCCGTAATGTTGAAGGTGTAGGTACCGGGAGCCACGTTTGTAAAGGTGTAATCGTAGCAGCAGAGGACTATGCCGCCGATGAGTGCCGCATCGTCACTGATGTACGTGAGCTCAGCTGGGAGCGTGACGTTGATCCACACGAACCCGGCGTCCCCCTGCCCCGAGTTCGTGAAGTCCACCCGGAAGACGGTCGTGTCGCCGGGTTGGAGGGTCGTGGGGGAGGCGGAAGCGGCGTAGGACATGACGGCGTTGACAATGGTCAACGAGACGTCCTCGGCCGTCTGGTTGATGGGCCGGCCCTTCGCGTCCAAGGCCTGGTACGTGAAATTCGTCACCGCCACGGTCCCGTTCGCCACGCCTCCGTTGGCGGAAGCGGTCACGTTGAAGACGTAGCTGCCTGGATCGACATCGGTGAACTCAAAGCTCTCGCAACAGGTGCGCACACCCCCGATGGCGGCCGAGTCGTCGCTGACGTAGGTCATATCCGCCGGGAAGGTCACGTTCACCCAGACCCGTGTGGCCGGACCCTGACCGGTGTTGTCAAAGTCCACCCGGAAGACCGTCGTGTCGCCCGGTTGGAGGGTCGTCGGCGAGGCGACAGCCGCATAGGCCATCCAAGCTACCGCGAAGACCCCGAACTCCATGTGCTCGCTGCCCGCCGCGCGAGGTTGGCGATCTCCCACGGACCCGTCGAATGCGAGTGCGTCGACGTTCCACGAGTCGGGATCGTTGTACGCGCCCAGCGTGCTGTTCGTGGGTTCAGAGGCCGCCTTCACGAACAGGCCGAGGCTGACAGAAAGGTTGAATTCGTAGCCGATCAGGGTCGTCCCGTTGAAAATCGCCGTCATGCTACTGGCGGAGACGTTGTACGTGGCACTTCCTTCGACGACGCTCCACTCGTCTAGGGTGGCGTTGCCCGGATCGGCGATGTCCTCGTAGCGCAACTCGATCCGGTGGTTGCTCCCGTTCGTCTGTTCGGCGAAGCTGAGCTCGGGCGTCACGTTGCCATCGTACCACATCCGAAGGCCGACGGCCCCATCCGTTCCGATATCGACCCAGCCGTCTTCATCGGTCACGTTCATCAGGAAGTGGTAGGCGGTGGCGGGGTCGAGGAGGCCTCCGGCAAACGACTGGCCAGCCGCGTCCTCGAGCCTGAGGTTCGAGACTTCCGGCGCGTCATTGTAGGTTGTCCGGACGGTTACGTAGTCCAATCGGGCTCCCGCGAAGTCAGTCCCCACACGCACGCGGAGGTTGGAGTCGCGGAGCTTGGAGGCATTCCAGACCGTGGCGGAGGTGAAATCCAGCCACTCGACGGCGTCGTCGTCGGCGGACTTGTCTGTCGCGGTCTGGTTGGTTGCCCAGGTCGCGCCGCCGTCCCAGGATACCGTCACGTTGAGTGACGGGGCCGTGTTGTTGCGCCACCACTCGATCCCGACCTCCACGACCTGGACCTCGTCGGCCGGGTCGAGGGCGAAACCGAAGCCCCGCCAAGCCGTGTCCCGCTCCGCGGGGGTTGGCGGGATGTAGTAGACCTGCATGCGAATGTGGTCCACATTGGAGAATGTGAAGTCCGACCCGTCCTTCTCAATGCGGGCTCGGAAATTCGCGTCGGTGAATTCCTCCGCCGCCCAGGTCCGTCCCCAGGTGTCCGTCTGGCCGCCGAGAGTCTGATAGCCGAGGTCGAACCCGTCGGGCAGGTCCACGAAGTTCCCCGTGGTCGTGTACGACGTACCGCCGTCCCAGGAGAGTTCGACGAGGATGCCGTTCCCGCTGAAGTCGGGGTCGTGCCCCTCTACTTGGAACTCGATGCCACTGATGATGGCTCCGTTTGGGACACCGAAGGTGAAGTTGTAGTAGTCCTGACTCTGCCCGTTCCGGTCCTCATTGGCGTATAGGTTGTCGCTTGAGAAAGCGAAGCTCGGGGTGTTCCACTGGCTGTAATCCTCGCCCGTGGCCGAAGGGCTCCGAAGCCCCGTGGTCGAGAGGGCGACGTTCAGGTTGAGGCCGACACTCACCCATTCCTTCCCAGTTTCCTTCCCGTTCCACCGCATCTGGACGGAGCTGGCTCCCGCCTCCTCGCTCGACGTGGCGTTGTGGCCCGTCTGACCGGGGCCGCCCATCTCCACGTTGTAGACCTCCATCTGTCCCGAGCCCACGTTGGGCGCTTGGTTTCCGATGTTGGCCGTGAAGTCGACGACCAGGTCCCCGACCTCGCTGGGCACGTTAATGATCATCGTCGACCCCGTGGCGCCTTCGGCGGTGGTCAGGCCATCCCCGGGCATCGTCTGGTGGACGCCCGTGTAGGAAATCGCCCCCGCCGTGTACTGGTCGTTGCCTACGAGGTTCCCTGTGATTAGGGAAGTCCCGACCGTGGGGGCGATGAGGCCGTAGAGGGTGACTCGCGGGTTTCCGTTGCTGTGGACGAGGGTTGTGAGGAGGGCGAAGCTCGTGCTGCCATACTGCGGCGTGCCCAACACGGCCTCCCCGTTGTCCGTGGCGATCGCGAAGAGGAGAATCCGATTGGAGCCCGCGGGGACGGTGTGGGGGAAACTCCACGAGCTCGCGTCGGCCGCGTCCGTCGTCGTG
>JBHHWA010000055.1:0-6753 GCA_046756285.1 Thermoplasmata archaeon | reverse complement strand
GACAAGCTGGCCCACATCGCCGGGAAGTACGTGGGGAAGGACGACCCGGTGGCCGTGGTCCGGTCCCAGTCGGGCCTTCCGGCCATGGGGGAGATCTTGGAGGCGTGGTCCTGGCCCTTCCTGGCCGCCGGGTGGAACCGCGGGAGTCACAACGGCCCCGTCATCCCCATCACCAAGGAGAGCAACCGCGTCAGCCGCTTCGACGGACCGCCACGCGTGTTCGGCCTGGGTTTCCAGGTCGGGGACGCAAAGCTCGTGGGACCCGTGGACCTGTTCGACGACCCGGCCTTCGATCCCGTCCGGCAGCAGGCCGCGGAGCTCGCCGATTACATGCGCCGCCATGGCCCCTTCGAGCCCCACCGGCTCCCCATGGACGAGATGGAGTACACCACGATGCCCCAGCTCATGGCCAAGGTGAAGGACCGGTGGGAGGACGTGACTTAGGGCCCTCCTAGATGAACGCCGCGATTACCAAGACGATATTCAACAGCACAGCACGAGCACGTACGAACGAATCTCCCTCAGGACCCCGGTGACATTCCGAAGTTCGTCAGCCTCCGCCTGGGGGCCGGACCACGCAGGTTGTCAAAGCTCTATTCGGGCGGCGCACCCCTGATGCTTAAGGCGGCGCGACCCATCAAAGGCGTGTGAAGACCCCCCTCCTGATCCTCAATTTCAAGGCATACCCGGAGGCCGTGGGTCCTCGGGCCCTCGAACTCGCCGAGGTCGCGGAGGAGCAGAGTCAGGAAACGGGTAAGGCCGTGGCAGTGGCCCCGTTTAGCGGCGACCTGGCACGGGTTGCGGACCGCGTGGCCATCCCTGTGCTAGGCCAACACTGCGACGATGTGCCGGGGGGGAGTCAGACCGGGTGGATTCCGCCCGAGGCGATGCAGGCCGCGGGAGCGATTGGAACCCTTCTGAACCACGCGGAGAGGCCCCTCCCGGAACCCACGCTGCGTGCGGCCGTGAGGCGCTGCCAAACGCTCGGCCTGGAGACGGTCGTGTGCGCGCACGACCCGGCCGCGGCCAAGTTGGGTGCGGCCATCGGGCCGACGTTCCTGGCCGTCGAGCCTCCCGAGTTGATCGGGGGGGAGGTCTCGGTAACAACGGCCAATCCGCAGATCGTCCAGCGGACCGTGGAGGAAGTTGGATCCATCGACCCCGCCGTCCGCGTCCTCTGTGGGGCCGGCATCAAGACGGGCGAGGATGTCCGGAAGGCCCTGGAACTCGGGACGGAAGGGGTCCTGCTCTCCTCAGGGGTCGTGAAAGCCCCCGCCCCCCGACGTGCCCTGGCAGAACTCCTCGCAGGCCTCGAAAAGTAGGCTGCCTGCACGCGGCCGCAGTTTTAGCGGGCCAATCCAGCCTGATCCATGTGGACTGGGGCTTTCGTGCTTGTGCTGCTGGCCCTCACGCCGGGCGTGATGGGATCGGAAGGAGGGCCCGACGGCCTTGGTCTTGTCAACCCTGCGGAGGGCCGGCCCTCCCCGGACGACGTGGGGGAGAGGTCCCCCTCCACCCTCCTCCTCGTCGAGATACTGGCGCACGCTCCACGGGATGACGAATACGTGGTCATCGCCAATCCGGGATCGCGGGCGATCAACGTGTCGGCATGGACCCTCACGGATGGGGAGGGATCTTGGACTCTCCCCGACACTTCACTAGCGCCAGGGAGCACCATCGATCTTACGCGGAACGCGACCGCCCTCTGGGAGGATTCCGGCCTGATGGCGGGCGCGTGTCTCGAGGGCTGCAACCAACCACTGACCGCTCGAGGTACCCTAGCCCTGCGGAACCAGGGCGATGAGTTGTGGCTCCTCGACCCTCCGGGCCGGTTGGTGGACGCGTACTCCTACGGGGATGTGTCCCCCGGCATTGGGTGGGTTGGCGAGCCAGCACCTGATCCCGCGCGGGGACATCTCGCCCGTCGGAGACCTGCGGAGGATGGGTGGCTGGACACCGATACTGCGACCGATTGGACCTGGGATCGATCCTTTCGGTTGGGTCAGAGCCAACATCCCCCGGTATCCTTCGAGGACGTGGCGGTCATGCCCCTCCTCTCCCCCCATGATAGCCTGAAGGGCCTCCTTGCCATTCTCCGGAACGCCACGGACCGGATCGAGCTGGCCGGGTTCACCCTGACGAACCCCGCGGTGGCCGGCGCCCTCTTGGAGGCACTCCGTAGGGGGATTCACGTGCAAGTTGGCGTCGAGGCTAGTCCTCCCGGGGGCATCGGAACGGAAGGGGAACGCATCCTCGAGGACCTCCGAGGGGCGGGGGCGCGGGTTCATTTGATGGGTTCCCACGGTGCAGGAGCGTGGCGACGATACGCCCTCCATCACGCCAAGTACCTCCTCGTGGACGAGACCTGGTTGGTCGTAGGATCCGAGAACTTCTCGCCGAATGGGTACCCCGCGAGGGCAGGGAACCGGGGGTGGGGCGTTGCGGTACGCGATCCCACCCTGGCGGGCTGGTTCCGTGCTGTGATGGGGGAGGATTGGGACGTGAACCGCAGTGACGTTCGTTCCCTTCCCGGGGCGACGCCCCCGGTTGGGGGAACCGCGCCCCTGCTGAGCGCAGCTCCCTTTGCCCCCTCCCTGCCCCGCGCGGCGGTTACGGCGTTTCTTGGGCCCGACAGCGCGGCCGGCGAGGAAGGCCTCCTCCGAGTCCTCGCGAGCGCCCGGGCGAGCATTGACGTGCAGCTCTTCTACCTGCGATGGTGGTGGGGGGAGCGTCTGAATCCCTTCGTGGCGGCCCTCCTTGAAGCGGCGGAGCGGGGGGTGGCGGTCCGCCTCATGCTGGATGGCCAGCCCTACAACGTAGGAGGGGAGGAGGACAACGACGAGGCGGTCGGGCGGCTGAATCGGTTGGCCGAGGAGGCAGGCCTCCCCCTCGAGGCGCGAATCTTGGAAGGGGACCCCCACGGGGTGGTGAAGCTGCACAACAAGGGCCTCGTCGTCGACGGACGGCGGGCCTGGGTCTCGAGCATGAACTGGAATGTCCCCGGAGCGTACGCCAACCGGGAGGCAGCCCTCCTCGTCGAGTCACGGGAGGTCGCAGGGGTCTTCGCGGAGGCCTTCGAAAAGGATTGGCGCGCGGGAAATCGACCGGGCGACGCCCTCCCCCCGGGGGCCACGCTCGGCGACGGGCTCCTCTGGATTAGTCTCGGGAGTGGGGGGGCCGCCGCCGTCTGGTGGTGGCTCCTGAGAACCACAAAGCAACCTACTAATAAGCACCCTCGAAAGGCCAAGAGGTGGCGTCGGAGGTCCAGACGACTCAGCTCCCCATCTCGGCCGCGGAGATCGAGAAGTACGCGTACTGCCCGCTGAACTGGTGGCTCTATCGGCAAGGGGTAGGAGCCGAGGGCGAGGAGACGGCGGAGGGCGAACGGAAGCACCGCGACCTGGCCGAGGACCTCTTCCGCGTCCTCCGTCGGGAGTCCCGGGCCGCCGAGTGGGAGACACTGGTCATGTACTTCGCCCTGGCCGCCTCTTTCGTGGCGGCGTTCGGGGTGACGCTCGTGGAGCAGCTCGACCTCCGCTTCGCCAGCATCTTCTCGGTTCTCGCCCTGATCTGGCTCCTGGCCGCCACCTTTCTCCTGTATCGGGCCGAGAGCGTGACGGTCCCTGCCGAGCGGCTCGTTCAGGAACGCCTGATGGTCGTCTTCTCCATGGGAGCGACGCTGATTGGCCTCATGACCCTCTCCTTGTTCTACGTCCTGGACAACGCGGTGGCGAACGTCCTGGAGATCGTTGCCCTGGTCTGGCTCGTCGGGGCCTCCTTCTTCCTGTACAAGTCCCTTGCCAGCGTCCGCGGGGCCCGGGAGCTGCGTGCCGCCCGGAACCTAGGGGAGGCTCCCATCGAGTACGTCGACGATCTCGCCGGCGAATCCCCGGTCCTGGAGTCCCCGACCCATGGCCTGAAGGGACGGCCCGACCTCATCCTCCGGAGCGACGGCGGTCTCATTCCGGTGGAAGTCAAGACAGGTCGCACGCCCCGGGGCCCCCTCTTCTCTCACATCCTCCAGGTGGCGGCGTATTGCCTATTGGTGGAAGACAGCTACGGGACCCGGCCGCCCTACGGCCTCCTCCGGTACGGGGAAACGGTCCACGAGATCGACTACACGGAGGAGCTGGAGGACCTCCTCCTCTCCAAGCTCGACGAAATGCGGGCCGTCGCCGTACGGGGAGAGGCCCATCGGAACCACCATCGACGGGGGAAGTGCCTCCGCTGCTCCCGCCGCCACGCCTGCACCGAGCGACTCGCCTAGTCCTTCGGCCGCCCTGGATTCCCGTCGCCGGAGATCTCTTCCAAGCGCTCCCGAATCTCCCGCACCTCCTCCCGCATGTGGAGCATCTCCTGCTCGAAGGGGGTGAACTCGGAGGAGGCGAAGATCCGGTGGGTCACGAAGACGCCGATGAACATGGCCCCCACCGCGCTGAGGACGGCCACGATCACGAACGCCACGAGGAAGAGGATGGGATCCGCGGCGAGGTCCGCGAGGGTGATAATGCCGCTGAGCTGGAGGACGAAGAGGACGAGGAGCGCGGCGACGGCGATGATCCAGAGAACCGTCCACCAGTTCAGCCTCACGCCGCGGTCCTCCGATCCATCAGGGCGGCGAAGAGGGGGACGTTCTGCAGGTCCGGACCCGCGTAAACCCGCGGCGGACGGCCGGTCTCGAGTAGGCGAACGGTCCACCCCTCCGACGACTCCGTCGCCACGACGTCGAAGAGGACCTCGAACCTCTGCCCGAGACCGTCCACGGCCCCGGCTTCCAGGTGGAAGGAGGCCATGACATCGAGGGGGATGCGCTCCTCCAGGGCCATGGAGCGGCTGGCGTTCCGGAGAATGGGTTCCGGGCCCGGCGGGGGGGTCACTTCGATGAACAGCGCTTCGTACACGTAGGTGCCCGAGAGACTGGTCACGAAGACGATGAGGGTCCCCTCATCGAAGTTCAGGATGATGCGGGGCAAGCTGGAGATGTCCTCTGGGGGCCCGATGAGACGGGGGGTGACCACGACGAGGGTGAGGAGGAGGAGGATGGTGGCGGCCATGAAGGCGGGCTTGAGCATCCCTGCCCAGTATCGGAGGGCCCGAGATAAACCTTTCAAGCGGCCAGACCGGCCGAGCGGGTGAAAAGGGGTGGGGGCCCTGCGTGGCTGTTGGACCCCCAAAAAAAGGGGGGGAGGTTATCGGAATCACCGGCGGAGGACGTCCTTTCGGAGGCGGTCCGCCTCCTCGAGGGCCAGCTCCGCGTCGCGTAGGCGCTTGACTTTGTCGGGAACCAGTTCGATTCGGCTGTACACGAGGTCCCGAACGGCGGCCCGGATGGCCTCCGACCGGGAGGGAAAGTCGTCGACGGCGACGAGGAAATCGAGGGCTTTGATGAAACGCTTCGGTAGCCGAATCGTCACCTTGTCGGGCTTGTCTTCCAGGAATCCCCGCTCCTTCAGAGGTCGTATCGACCTCCTATGTACCCCTTTTCGACCCCCAAAGGAGGACCCCCTTATTTAAAACCTGGTGAGGACGGTCGCCAAAGCTTAAGGAACCTTCTCGGATGAGCCGGCGTGCCGTCGGGGGAGCCGCTCCTCATGCTGGCGGGGCCCGTGAAGATCGATCCGCGGGTCATCCAGGCCATGGCCACGCCCTCCATCGGCCACCGGTCCCGGCTCTTCGCGGCGGTGAATCGGGAAATCCGGGAGCTCCTCCAATACGCGTTCGACACAGAGGGGCCCGTCGGCGTGCTTTCGGGTTCGGGGACCGCCGGTCTCGAGGCCATGCTGGCCGGCATGGTGCGCGCCGAAGATCGGGTCCTCTGTCTCACGAACGGAAAGTTCGGGGAGCGAATGTTCGAGATCGCCCGCCGCTACGGAGAGGTGAAGCGCCTCGACTTCCCCTGGGGGCGTCCGGTGAACGTGGAGGCCGTGCGGGAGGCCCTGGAGGAGGGACACTACGGCATAATGACCCTCTGCCACAACGAGACGTCGACCGGGCTGACCAATCCCGCGGAGGAGGTGGGACGCCTGGCCCGCGAGGCGGGCGTCCTGTTCCTGGTGGACGGCATCACCTCCGTGGGGGGCCTCCCGGTGGACATGGAAACTTGGGGCATCGACGCCCTCGTTCTCGGCTCACAGAAGTGCCTAGCGGCCCCGGCCGGCCTCTCCGCGGTGGCCCTCTCCGCCCGGGGCTACGACCGGCTTCATGAGGAGAACGCCTACTACCTGAACCTCAAGGCGCACGTGGATCGACTGGAGGCGGAGAGCTCTCCGTTCACCCCCGCGATTCACCTTTTCCTGGCCTTTCGGGAAGCCCTGCGGCTCCTCCGCGAGGAAGGCCTCGAGGCCCGCATCGCAAGGACCGCCCGTCTGGGGGCGGCGAGTCGGGCGGGGGGGGGCGCCCTCGGCCTGCCGCTCTTCCCCGAGGTTGGCTCCGCTTCGAACACGGTCTCGGCTTTCACATATCCCAACGGCGTGGACGAGTCCCTTCGGCAGAGGCTACGGGAGGACCACCGCGTCCTGGTGGCGGGCGGCCAGGGCCCGCTTAGGGGCCGAATCTTCCGCATCGGCCACATGGGGGTCTGCACCTCTGACGACCTCCGCGTGACCTTTCGCGCCCTCGGGTCCGTCTTGGTCGATCTGGGTCACCCGGTCGAGTCCGGGGCCGGGGTCGCGGCCGTCGATGCGGTCTGGGGAGACGCGAGCTAGGCCCCCTCCGACCCATCCGTTACCCAGGGCGCCGGGGCCGCATCCGTCC
>JBHHWA010000054.1:0-6851 GCA_046756285.1 Thermoplasmata archaeon | reverse complement strand
ATGGACGGGGAAGCCCTCGACGCGAAAGCCCTCGATGGAGAGGGAGTCGATGCCGACGGCCTTCACCTCCAACTCCGCCAGATACTCGGCGCCCTCCTCCGAGAGGTAGACGTAATCCTCAAAGAAGTGACCGCGCTGCCAGCGCCGGGAGTTCCTCGTCTTGAGCAGGGGAATGGTTCCCCGCGTGATCGGGTGGGGTCGGAGGTTGTGTTCTCCCACGGCATGGCTCACGCCTCGTAGGTCCAGAAGCAAGGCGGGGCCCGAGAAGGCATCCGGCGCGAGGTCCGAAGTCGTCGCTCCCTGGGCGAGGAAGTGGGAGGGAGCATCGACGTGGGTCCCCGCGTGCGCGCTCAAGGAGAGATCCGACAGGGTCAAGTCGTCCCCTTTTGCCAGGCTGCTCTGCTCATGGCGTGAGAATGGAGTGTCTCCTGGATAGGTCGGGGTCTGGGGACCAAGGGGCATGCTCACGTCAAGGAGGGGCATGAAAAGGCCTCAGCGGCATGAGGTGAAACCCAGGCTATAGACGTTGCGGGGCGTTACGCGGACCCGTCGAGACGCGAGAAGAGCCTCAGGTAGTCCATTACGTGCCGCGTAATCAGGAAGTTCCGGAGGACGTGTTCCCGCCCCGCTTCCCCCATCCGATGCCGCAGTGCGGAGTCCTGTAGGAGGCGTGTGAGCCGGTCGACGGTCCCGTCGGCGTCGTTGACCAGGAACCCCGTTCGGCCGTCCAGGACCTGGAGGGGAATGCCCCCCGTCTGGCTCCCGATCACCGGAACGCCCTTCCAAAGGGACTCGGAGACGGAGAGCCCAAAGCCCTCGCGGATGGATCGGAGCACGCCCACCTGGGAGAGGCGTTGGAAGGCGTTCACCTCCGAGCCGTGGACGCCCCGAAGGTTCGTCAGGAAGAAGATGTCGGGGTCCTCACCGGCCTTCCGAAGGGTCTTCTCGTAGTACTCCCAACCCTCTGGATCGTCGTGGGCCATGGAGGCGACGAACAGGAGCTGGAGGTCAGGGACCCTCTCCTTGGTCTGGCGGTAAACATCGATTAGGCCCAAGGGATCCTTCCACGGGTCGAAGCGCGAGACCGTCGAGATCGTGGGCTTCTCCGGATCTACGCCGAACCGCGAAGCCACGGCTTCCGCTTCCTCGGGGCTCATCGGCCGGTTCTTCATGGAGAGTGGATCGATGCTCGGGGGAATGATGACCGGGTGCCCTGCGTCCAGTCCCTCGGAGGCGTACCCATCGAGGCTGAAGATGCTCGCCTCGTACTCTGGGAGATACGCGGAGACGAGTTCTCGGCACCCGGGCGTGGCCTGCGTCGGATCCAGGTGGCACCGCCACACCCAGTGTCCCGACCGTTTCGTGTGACGCGCCAGGGCGAGAGGCTGAGGATCGTGGACGATGACGAAATCCCACCCATCCTCCATCTCCTCCGCGTTTCGTCGGTTTACCTCCGTGTACGACTCCCGCATCGGATCGGTGATCCTCACGTCTCCTCCATGCATCCCGTTGTGGATCGTCTTGGTGATTCGGAAGAACTGTTCGTTCCCTTCGATGATGTGCCAGTGGGCATCGATTCCCAGGCTGCGCGTCAAAGGGACCAGGGATGAGAGAATCTCGGCCACCCCGCCGCCGTAGGAGGTTGAGTTGATGTGGAGGACTCGCTTGCCTCGGAGGGGTTCCGCGGCCTCCTCAAGGCGATCAATGACCGCGTCGCCCGCCAACTCCCGGTAGGCGTCCAGTCCCTTCGGTTCGAGCTGGACGCTTCTCACGGTGCGTGCACCCGCCTGGCAGGTAGTGGATTTTGCCGCAGAACCTTTTGGTTCTTAAACGTTTGTGTACGTTCCTCGAGGCTCAGCGGCTCCCCGCTGAGGCGCCAAAGCGTTATTCAAGTTGCGGGGCTGGCCACCCCGTGGGAACCCCGCCGGACATCTTGGAGAAGTTGCCTGCCCTGCAGCCCCTCAAAGACCACGCCAAGGAGGCAGGGATCTTTCTGGACCTCGATGGCACCCTCGCCGAACTGGTCGACCTCCCTGAAGCGGTCCGCTTCCCCCACGCCACCCGCGACCTACTGCGGACGCTTCGATCCCGATTCCGCAGCGTGGTTATCATCTCGGGACGCAGCGCCCATTCCCTAGAGACGATCGTGCAGCTGCCCGAACTTACGTACGTGGGTAACCACGGGCTAGAAATCGTGGCTAACGGCCAGCGGCGGGTCCTCCTCCCGGAGCCCCACGTGTCTCGGATGCGTGCCATCGAGGGAATGCTGCCAGATCTCATCGAGGCCGACGGAGTGGCCCTCGAGCTGAAGGAGCTCAGCCACGCGATTCACTACCGGGGAGCCCCCGATCCCCAGGGAGCGCGGCGAGATATCCTCAGGGCCTTGGCGAGTCTTGACCTCCAAGAGGTGCGCATCCTGGAGGGCAAGTTCCTCATCCAAATCCGACCCGACGCGGGCCTTGATAAGGGAACGGCGGTGGCACAGCTGGTGAACGAGCGGGGCCTTCGTTTCCTCCTTTACGCCGGGGACGATACCACGGACCTGGATGGATTCCGGGCTGTCGATGAGTTTACCGCCGAGGGGGGTGGCGCCGGGTACCGGGTGGCTGTGTCCTACCCGGACACCCCGGCCGCCCTTCTCGCCGCGGCCGACTTCTCGGTCCCGGGAATTGAGGGAATGCGTGTGGTACTTGGATGGATGGCCGCGTAGCCCATCCGTAAGCGTATTTTCTTTCAACCGAGTATCTTCGTCAAAATACCGATATTAACGATACTTATTCATTGAAGGACGAAACAGTAGGAGATCCCGAGTCCGCCGGCCAACCCGCAGGCAAATCCATATAAGCCCGACCTAATACGCCGCCCCTCGGGATGGGATGCCCTGAGAGCCGCGATCTACGCCCGCGTTTCCACGGAGACTCAAGCCCGCGAGGGATTTTCCCTCGAGGCCCAGCGAGAGAAACTGGAAGCCTACTGTCAGGCCAGGGAGTGGGAGATCGCCGACCACTACGTGGACGACGGCTACTCGGGTCGGGATAAGAAACGACCCGCCTACCGCCGCATGCTCGAGGAGCGGGACCGGTGGGACACGATTCTGGTCATGAAGATGGACCGGATCCATCGGAACAGCAGGAACTTCATGGAGATGATGGACCAGCTCCGCACGTGGGAGAAGGAGTTCAACAGCATGCAGGAGTCCCTCGACACGGGGACGGCCATGGGCCGGTTCGTCATGGACATCATCCAACGCATCGCCCAGCTCGAGAGCGAGCAGATCGCGGAACGGGTCTACATGGGGATGCGGCAGAAAGCCAAAGCACGCGAGGGATCTCTTGGAGCACCGACTCCCTATGGCTACCGCCGCGTGGACGGGAGACTCGTCGTTCATGAAGCCCAAGCGGGCCGCGTCAGCAACATGTTCGAGCAGGCGTTGGCCGGGCAACCAATGAGTTGGATTGCGGAGCGTCTGAACCAGATCGGAAGAAGGACCAACCGCGGAAGAACGTGGTCGGTGTGGTCCGTCCGATATCTCCTCTTGAACCCCGTCTACGCGGGGTACGTGCAATGGGACAAGCTCGTGCGTCGAGGCGATCACGATCCTCTCGTTTCCCGAGACACCTACCTGCGAGTCCTCGACGGATTCTTGGTGCGGGCCCGGACCGAAGAGATGCGGCAGACGATTGAGTCCTTGAAGGGCGCACTGCAATCCGAGGAGGAGGGCGAGACCTTCAGTACGAGGGGGGTGGCAGAACACGCGGTGTGAACGCTGCTGGTCGGAGGAGGAGGTCCGGGTGGAGCTGGATCACGCCCTGTGCGAGCCCTGTGGTTCTTTCCGACCCGCGGATCCTTTGATCTTGGATTCGCTGTTCCTCCCCTTCGCTTCCCTTAAGGAATTGCTCAGGAGCTACGGAGCCGAGGAGAGCCCGACCGCCTTGCGGCAGTGGGCTGAGGAGAACCACCTCTCGCCGGGTGAGGCTGCAACGCGCCTCCTACGGGATCGTGGCGCGGTGGCCCTCTTCGGCCAACACGCCATCCTGCAGATGCGGTCGGGGTCGCGGACAACTCCCTACGGATACGCGAGACGGGACGGTGTTGTCGTCGTGGAGCCCGTAGAGGCAAACACCGTGGCGAGCTTCTTCCGAAGGTATCGCGAAGGAATGTCCCTTCGGCAGATCGCCGAAGTCGCGAATCAACAAGGCATCCCCACGAGTCGCGGTGGGCAGTGGCAGGCCTCTACGATTCGACACATCCTCCGGAACCCGAACTATGTCGGACAGCTGCGAAGGAATAACATGGTCCGGGACGGCGGACCGCCGGGGCTCATCGACCCCGAGCTCTTCAAAGCCGTTCAAAAGGGCCTAACTCGTCGGGCAAAACGTGCAGGAAAGGCGATCCGTGAGGGCCCCTTTTCACCCTCCATTTGAGGTTTGGACTACCGAACCTCAAAAAACCTTTGTACAATAATCGGACGTCTAATTTCCGATGCAACGGTGCGACACTGTCTTGGACCGGTGATGGAAGCCCCTAGCCCCTCCAGCACCATCTGACCGAGGGGGCCTTACGTTTCAAATCGGGAGAAGGGCGTCACAGTGCTCGGCCCACGTCGCAGACTCTCCGCGCCTTCAAGAACCCGCTTGACCGCTTTGCTGTCCTGCTTCTCCCCGAGCACATACGCGATCTCCCGCGCGTCAAGATCCAGCCGGGCCGTCTGGGCGAATCGGAACGACTCCTCCGTCCGGAAGAGGCGGGCGAAGAGGGGGAGCACCCTGAGCCTCGCCCGCCGCCGTGAGACGTGATACGCCTCGCCCATCTTGCCGAGCAGGGAGTCGGCCGTGGCCCGTCGATAGCGACTGCGGGACATCGTGACGAGCCAGAGGGGAAATCGATAGCGACTCCCTGCGTAGCTCCCCTGCCGAGCCACCGCCACACCCCCCGTCATCCAATCGCTGGCGTACTTCCAAAGACTATAGCGCCGGCTCCGCCGAACCCGGCCCAAGTATTCGTCGGCCCGGGCCAGGGCGCCCATGCCGCGGTCCAAGTCTTCGGGGTCCCAGTACTCGCGGGGCATGTTCTCGTCAATCCACAGGATGAACCGCTCGGGATCTTCGTCGAGCCCGAAGGTGCTGGCTCGGGCGGTGTCGAGGTCGCCGGACTGCAAGATCTCCTCGAGGGCTTGAAAGACCTCGGTTCGCTCGTCCCGGTAACCGAGGGCGAGGAGGTCTCTCTCCCGTACCACCTCCTTCCCCGCAGCGAGGGCCTGCAGGTCGTTGATTGCGGAGCGCAGGTCGCCGCCCGAACGGTCCGCGATGTAGGTCACGACCTCCTCGTCGAGGCGCACCCCCTCGGCCTTGGCCACGTTACGGAGGACGCGAACCACCGTGTCATGGCGTGGGCGACGGAAGTCGATCTTCTGGGCAAGACGCTTGAGGGCCGAGGAGCGTCGCGTGAGCTCGTAGTAATCGTTCACCACGAGCGCGATGGGCTGGCCGGTCTTGCGGATCGTGTCGGCGATGGCCCCAATCCCCCCGTAGTCCTCGCGACCGAACAGGTTGTCGGCCTCGTCCAGGATGATCAGTTTGAGGCCCCCGTCTCGCCGTCGGAGGAACTCCCCCTCGTCGGTGAAGGTCTCGTACAGGGCTCCCCGGGTGGCGACCTCTCGAACGGCGGCCTTGTTTCGCTTGTCCGAGGCGTTCATCTCGATGAGGCCCCAGCCAAAGTCGGCCGCGAGGGCGAGGGCCGCACTCGTCTTCCCGATCCCCGGGTCCCCCACGAGGACCACCGCTCGTTTCTTCGGTCGACCGGTCTCCCAGGCCTTGGCCCAGGCCTCCAACTGTCGAACGGCCGTCGGGTTCCCGGCCACCTCCCTCAAGGACCTGGGGCGGTGCTTCTCGGCCCAATCCAGCATCGGCCCTCTTCGAAAGGATAGCCACGATAAGAAGATGGAGGCTCCTTCCCCAAGTCGCTCCGTTCCTAGGACTATTCATCTCTGTTCCGATATGAATAAGGATAGTTCACACAGAACCGATACGCCACCCGTAATCAGCAGGAAGATTCCCGCCGCCAGCCCGGTCCGGCGAGAGCGAGTGGCCGGCGTGCTGGTCCACGAGAAGGGCTTTATGCGCCACCGTCCCTGCCTACACGGACATGCTGGAGTCCGAGACCGCAGAACTTCTCGAGAAGCAAGGGTACAGGCTGGTCGGGTCCCATAGCGGGGTTAAACTGTGCCACTGGACGAAGCAGTCCTTGAAGCACGATCGCGGGTGCTACAAGCAGCAATTCTATGGAATCGACAGCCACCGCTGCATGCAGATGACCCCGACCGTGAACAACTGCAACCTGGGCTGTCTCTTCTGCTGGCGTGACCAGAGCTTCTGGGGCGAGGGGCTCGGGGAAGTGGACGACCCGGAATTCATCCTCAACGAGTCCTTGGATGCGCAGCGGGCCCTCCTCTCCGGGTACAAGGGAAACCCCCACGTGGCCCTCGAGAAGTGGATGGAGGCCAACGAGGTGCGCCACGTGGCCATCTCCCTGACCGGGGAGCCGACCATGTACACGCGGCTCTCGGAGTTCCTCGCCGCCTGCCGCGACAAAGGGCTGACGACCTTCCTCGTGACGAACGGGACGAACCCGAAGGTGTTGGCGGACCTGGATCCGCTCCCGACCCAGCTCTACGTGACCGTCGCCGCGCCCAACGAATCGGTCTATGAGACCCTGTGCTTGCCCCACTCCAAACACGAGTGGCGGAACCTCATGGAGACTCTGGACCTCCTTCCCTCCCTGGACACCCGCCGCGTGATCCGCCACTCCCTCGTGGACGGATACAACGTGGGTTGGGAGGAGGAGTACGCGGC
>JBHHWA010000053.1:0-6865 GCA_046756285.1 Thermoplasmata archaeon | reverse complement strand
ACATTCAGCCCTTCGAGCTCGTGAAGCCCGCCGCCTTCGAGCTCTTCAAGAACCTAGGGAAGGAAGACGTCGGTTTCATGCGTCGGCTGCGGGACGATCCGGCGCTCTTCATCCAGGTCCTAGATGAGGCGGAGGTGTGGCGCGCCTGCCTGATCAATTACGTGGCCGAGGAGGTCCTAGGTTTCACAGAGGACGTCAACGCCTTCTCCGTGAACTACGCCAAGGACTATCCGGACCGCCTGTTGCCTTTCGGCGGGCTGGACCCGCATCGCGAGGACGTTCGCGACGCCATGGAGGAGCTCCTCTCCACCTTCGAGGTCCGGGGAATCAAACTCCACCCCCCGCACCAGATGTTTCCCGCCGATGGCTACCGTGACGACGTGAAGGGGCTGGAGGTCGTGTATTCCATGGCCGAAGAGCAGGGCGTTCCGGTGATGATCCACACCGGGACCTCCATCTTCCCGGGTGCTCGTTCGCGCCTCGGCGATCCGCTCCGCTTGGATGATGTCGCGGTCGACTTCCCGAAGCTGAAGATCATCATGGCCCACGGAGGCCGCCCCTTCTGGACGGAGGAGGCCTTCTTCCTGCTGCGTCGCCACCCCAACGTCTACCTGGACATCTCCAGCATTCCCCCGAAACGCCTCCTCGACTACTTTCCCCGACTGGAGGCCGTCGCTCACAAGACCCTCTTCGGTTCCGATTGGCCCGGCCCCCAGGTTCCTGGGATCCGCAGGAACCTCGACGACGTCATGGCGCTCCCGCTCTCCGAGGAGGCGAAGCGAAACATCGCGGAAGGGACGGCACTTCGTCTCTTCAAGTGAAACCTCCCGCAGGGCCGATTGGAGACTGAAAGCCTTGAAGTGAAAGCGGAACATGATGCCGGCTATGGGCGATGAGGTCGCGATCGTCGGGGCGGGACAGGGCCGTTTCGGCGTCCGCAAGGCCGGGCTCAAGGCCTTGACCGTCGAGGCCTTCCAGGCGTGCCTCGCCAGCGTGGACAACGGCCTGGATCCCGGGGACATCCAGGAGGCCTGGGTGGGGAGCATGTCCTTCGGGGGCGGCCAGCTTGGCAACCTCTCGGCCCTGATCACGGAGCAGGTCGGCCTGACCCACCTTCCCACCCGGAAGGTGGAGAACGCATGCGCCTCCAGCTCCTACGCCCTACGCGACGCCTGGATGGCCGTCCGCAGCGGAGCCGTCGATCTCGCCCTCGTGGCGGGCGTGGAGA
Organism: Thermoplasmata archaeon; assembly: GCA_046756285.1. Classification (GTDB taxonomy): domain Archaea; phylum Thermoplasmatota; class Thermoplasmata; order RBG-16-68-12; family JAJISG01; genus JAJISK01. The sequence continues at coordinate 5,637 of JBHHWA010000053.1, read as the reverse complement.
AGATGACGGACCTACCCACCGACCGCCGGCGCTATTGGCTCGGCGTGAGCGGGGACACGGAATGGGAACGCCTGGCCGGCTCCACCTTCGCCGGATTGTACGCCCTCATGGCCTCCCGTCACATGCATGAGTACGGGACGAAGCGGGAAGCCCTCGCCCGGGTGGCCGTGAAGAACCATCGCAACGCGAGTCACAACCCGAAGGCCCACTTCCAGAAGGTCATCACGGAGGAGGAGGTCCTTCGCGCGCCGGTCGTGGCTGATCCCCTCACCCTGTACGACTCCTGCCCCGTGTCGGACGGGGCCACCGCCCTGCTCGTGGCCCGCGGGGAGGATGCGAAACGGTTCACTGACACGCCGGTGTACGTCCGGGCGGCGGCCGCGGCGAGTGACTTCCTCGCCCTCCACGATCGAGCCGACATTACGCGCGTCGAAGGCACGGTCCGGGCCGGCCGACACGCCTTCCGGCAGGCTTCGGTGACCCCCGAGGATGTGGACCTTGCGGAGGTTCACGACGCGTTCACCATCGCGGAGATCATGGCGCTCGAGGACTTGGGGTTCGCATCCAAGGGGGAGGGGGGCACGTGGACCCTGGAAGGCCGGACCGACCTGGGAGGAGACGTCGCCGTGAACGCCAGCGGGGGACTGAAGGCGAAGGGACACCCACTCGGTGCCACCGGCGCGGGACAGGTGGTGGAGGTCTTCGAGCAATTGCGGGGCGAGGCCGAGCCGGGTCGCCAGGTTCCTAATGCGGAGCTCGCCCTGACGCACAACGTAGGAGGCTCCGGAGCGACCATCGCCGTCCATCTCTTCTCTCGGTGATCTCATGGCCGGTATCGCCTCCCTTGCCTTTCGCTTCCCTGCCCACAGCATCCGAGCGGAGGCGTACGGCGACCTGTGGGACGCAACCCTTGCCCCTGGGATCCAGGAGAAGACCGTTGCGGGGTACGATGAAGACGAGGTGACCCTGGCGGTCGAAGCCGCGGGAGGGCTCCCCCTCTCCGAGCCGGTGGGATTCCTTGCCACTGCGACCACTGGAGGCCCTCGCCTCGCCCCGACCGTGGCCGTTGCCCTGGGAGTGGAGGACCTGCCGCAGGGGGAATTCGGGGGTTCGACCAACGCCTCGGGCGAGGCGCTGCTAGCCTGCCTGGACTTCCTTGAGACCCACGAGGGCGCCGCCATCCTGGTCGCTGCGGACGCCCCGCAGGGGACGCCTCAAGAACCTGCGGAGCACCCTCAAGGGGCCGCCGGTGCCGCGCTCTTGCTCACTCCCGACGGCGACTTGCAGATTGAGGAGGTGGCCACCCACACACAGGATACGCCGCTGCAGGTCGGAGCGAACCACCGTAAGGCAGGCGTCGAGGGCGTGGAGGTCGCGCGGGAGGTCATGCAGAACGCCGCTCGCGAGGTCCTCAAAGGATGGGGCACAGGCCGGGTGGCCGCTTCTGAGCCCGATGGGCGTTTTCCCTCTCGGACGCTGAAGGGCCTTGTCGACCCCGAACGAATCGGAGGGGGCGTCGTGGCAATCTCGGGGGACACGGGCTGCGTCTCCCCGTTGCTCGCTCTGGCTGAAGTCGCCCAGGGAGTCCGAAAGGGCACCCGTTTGGGATTGGTCACGTACGGCGGAGGCTCCTCGGTGGTCCTTTCTCTCCGTGCGTCCCGACCCGTCAGAACGCTGAGCCCCATCGACAGCCTACGCGCCGGTCGCTCGTATCTGGACTACCCGACCTACGCCCGATATCGAAAGTTTCAGGCCGGCCGGGACCCGGCGGCCGAGGTCTCGCAAGGAGCGTACGTCTCCCTGCCAACCTACCTGGAATCTGCGGGGGCCCGGTATCGCCTCGTGGCCTCCCGCTGCACCGCCTGCAACCGTGTGGACTTCCCCCCACGGTTGGTCTGTCTTGACTGCGGGGGTCACAATCTCGCGCAGGAAGTCCTCTCGGGGAAGGGGGAGGTGTACGCACGGACCATCATTGCCCCGGGTAGTTCGCCCACGGAGTTCCAGGAGCAGCAGGACCTGATCGGTCCGTACGCCGTGGGCCTCGTCCAGCTCCAAGAGGGACCGCGCGTCATCTCCCAGTTGACGGATGGGGACCCCGCGGAGGTGGAGATCGGGATGCAGGTGGAGGCGGTCCTCCGGCGGATCTACCGGCAGGAGGGCGTGGTGCGCTACGGCTACAAGTTCCGCCCGCTGCCACTGCGTGGAGCCCCCGGCACAGACCCCTAACCTCGACCTTTATGCCACGCCCTCACATCGGTCCGGCATGAGCCGGAAGATTCCACGGCCGTTCCACATGCCATGGGGCGATGGCCAGATCATCGAGGAGGTCTCGGTCCAGGCCCGGCATTGGGAGCCCACCATCCAGCTCATGGAGTACGAGGACGGACAACGTTCCTTACGTTTCTGCTACTACACCGAGGGTCGCTTCGGGCGCGGTCCCATGATGATTGGGGAGGAGGAAATCGAGCAGTTCGGTCAGGTCCTCGGGCGCACGCAATGGATCGGCCCGATGCTCCGGAAAATGGCGGGGACCGACTAGTCCTCTTTCTTCTTCAGGTTCGAGACCCGCTCTTGGATGATGCGGGCGGCCACCTCGTTGTGGGTCTTCTTTCCCTGGGCGATCTGCGCCATGTATTGCTCCTTGTCCGCCAGGGCGTCTCGCATCTCTTCGATGGACAGGGTGGAGCCGGCTTGGATGATCTCCTCGGTTACCTCCTCGGCTCGGGTCAGCGGCGCCTCGAGCTCGAGAGGGAGCCGCTCGACGGGGATTCCCGCCTCCTCCAGGAGGACCAGCCCCATCCGATCCGGGTACCCCTCTGCGAAGACCACCCGGTTCACCCCCGCGTTGATGATCATCTTGGCGCAGGTGTTGCACGGCACAAGGGTCGTGTAGAGCACGCCACCCCGGGCCTCCTTTCCGGCGAAGATGAGGGCGTTCATCTCCGCATGGACGCCCGTGCAGATCTCCATCCGTTCCCCCGAGGGGATCTTCAACTCATCTCGGATGCAGCCAATCTCCTCACAATGGGGCATCGCCCGGGGGTTCCCGTTGTACCCCGTGCTGACGATGACGTCGTTCTTGACCACCACCGCCCCGATCATCCGACGGAGGCAGGTGGCGCGGCCTGCGACGTCCACGGCCAGGCGCAGATAGTACTCGTCCCGGGGGAGCCGATCCATCCGAGTTCTCCATACTCCGTGCTGCCTTAAACCCTCTCAGGCGGGTTGTACGACCGGGCGATAGAAACGCAAACCCCCTCGTTCTTCGGCCTCCACCAGCCCCTCCCGTTCCACGATTTCCAGGTGGCCCAGGACCTCCGTGATGCCGAGAAAGACCTCGTGAATGGGGAGGCTCCCGAAGAGGGCAATGACGAGGTCGAAGACGGTTCTCTCCTTCCCGTGAAGGAGCTTCAGGATGCTCGCCCGGCGTTCACCATAGAGGGCGCGGTAGTTGGAAATGAAGTCGGTGAGGCCGTCCATGGGCGGCCCGTGGCCCGGATGGACCGCATCGACCTCGAGGGAGCTGAGCCGCTCAAGGGAGTTCAGATAGTCCCCCATACCCAACGACCTGCCGTCCGCCCCTCCGAACGCGGCGTTGGGGGTGATGTGTTTCAGCACGGTGTCTCCCGTGAAGAGTGTCGTCCCATACTGAAGACAGCTCGAGCCCGGCGAGTGTCCCGGGGTGTGAAGCACCTCGAGATCCCATTCTCCCACGGGAATGCGGTCCCCGTCCCGAAAGGTGCGGGTCACCGGCGTTTCCCGACCCAGCTCCTTGAGGTAATCGAAGAAACCCGCGACGAGGTTCAGGGTCTCCTCCGGGAACCCGGTGCTCCGGAGGATGTCCCGGTAGTATTCGTTCCGCGTGCTCACGACCGCGGAGAAGTCTCGAATGAGCTCCTCATCCAGCTCGTGGGTCCACACCTCGGCCCCTGAGGCGTCCGCGATGTCTCCGGCCTGGCCATAGTGGTCCACGTGCCCGTGGGTGATGATGATCAGATCGATGTCCTCCATCTCCAGACCGCGCGCATGGAGCCGCCGTTTCAGGTAATCCCACGCGTCGGGATGGTGGGGTCCCGCATCGACCAGGACGTTCGGGTCCCCCTGCAGGAGGTACACGTTTACCGCGGCCACGGGCAGCTGCGTGGGCACGCGAATGCGGACGGGCTCAAGTGGACGGGTCACTGCCTCGACTAGCCCGCGTCCCGCGCATAAACCTTCGCGAGGCCTCCGAGACCGGGACGCTTGAGGCAACCTAGAAATAAGCGGCGGTTGCCCTGACGCACCGGCGTGCATGAAGACGAAGCCCCTGAACCTTGACACCGATGCTTTGGCTCGTCTCGTGGAAAACGAGTATGGCTTGGCCATTTCGACACTCTCGTTCCTGCCCGTAGGCGAGGACTCGTTCGCCTTCGTCGCGGTGGACACCGACGGAGCCCGCCATTTTGTCCGACTCGAGGAAGACACGGGCCAGCGAAATCGCCTAGAGAATGCCTATATCGCTGTGGAATCCTTGGCGCGGGGGGAGCTCCCTGCCTTGGTAGCCCCTCGTCGGACTCGCCAGGGAGGGTTTTTCGCCGCTCACGGACCGTATCTTGCGGCCCTCTTTCCATTCATCGAGGGACGAACACTCATCCGGACCGCAACCCCCGAGGATCGGGCACGGGTCGCCGACGTTGTGGCGTCCCTCCACGAGACCCCAGCCGACGATCTACGCCTCCCACGAGAGGGGCTAGAGAATCCCTTCGAGGGCCCAATCCGGCGCGCGTTGTCGAGGGCGGAGTCCCCCATGTCCAAGGCGAACCGCCACCAGGAAAACGTCTCGACCCTCCTGCGTGTTCACCGTGAGGACGTCGAGTCTTCCCTGAGGCGAATGGAGAACTTTCGAAAGGACGAGGACGCCCTGGTTGGAGAATGGGTCCTCACACACGGTGAGCCGCACCTCGCCAACGTCCTAAAGGACCCCCGCGGGCGGATCCACCTAACGGATTGCGGGGAACTTGCTGTGGGCCCTCCGGAGAGAGACCTCTTCGCCTTCAGCGGTCCCTACTTCGAGCAATCCCTCACGCACTACGTTCGGCGCCGGGGGAATGTTCGACTGAGCAGCCGACTCTTCGAGTTTTACCATTACCGCTGGGTGCTCCAGGAAATTGCGGATTACACCACTCGCATCCTCTTCCGGCAGATGGGACCCCATGAGGACGCGCACGCATGGAGGGAGTTGCAGGATTATCTCCCTACGCGGCACGACCACATCGCCCGGGGCGTCGGAGAGGTCCGAGAAGTCCTTGCCCGTGTCTCCCCGTAGGCGTGGAGCGGCACGCTTAAGAGTCGCGAGCCGATGATTTGCTCGAGGGCTGGAGGGAGCCCCGTGGCAGAGAAGCTTGTTCACAACTACCTGGTGGAGGAGGGCCTGGCTCCCGGGCTGCCCGATCGGGTCGACTTCTGGGACGAGACGCTCCGGGACGGGGAGCAGATGCCGGGCCTTCACTTCACGCCGGAGGAGAAGGTGAAGATCGCCTCCTGGATGGACGAGATCGGCATCCCAATCATGGACGTGGGCATGCCGGTCGTCTCGGACGAGGAGAAGCGGTCCGTTCGGGCCATCGCGAAGGAGGACCTGGACGCCACCATCATGAC
>JBHHWA010000052.1:0-6937 GCA_046756285.1 Thermoplasmata archaeon | reverse complement strand
TCGTGATCCGTCTCGGCGAGGACCATCAGGACCTCCTGGGTCCGCGCGACGGCGAAACAGGGCACGAGGGCCGTCCCACCTCCCTCCACCACCTCGTTCACGCGCGCGAGGAACTGCGCCTCCGTCTCGGCTCGGGGCGCATGCTGACGGCCTGCGTAGGTGGACTCCATGATGAGGACGTCACAGGGAACGGGCCTCGTGCCGCGGACGAGTCGGCTGTCGATGGTCTGAAGGTCCCCGGTGAAGAGGACGGTGTCCCGGTCGTTGATGCGGAACATGGAGGAGCCGGGGATGTGGCCGGCCGGGTGGACCTCCACCTCCAGGTTGCCCGCCTGCAGGGTGTCTTCGTGGTCGACCGTCACGACTCCCTGGTTCATGGCCTGAATGTCCTCCCGGTCGAAGGGTTCCGGATATCCCTCGGCGGCGCTCACCTTGAGGCTGTCCGCCAGGAGGAGATTCGTGACCTCCTGTGTTACGGGGGTCGTGTAGATCTTCGTCTCGGCCCGGCGGGAGACCACGGGGATCATCCCGCAATGATCCAGGTGGGAATGGCTCAGGAGAAGGGCGTCGACGGGCGGGGGCTCCATGGGGTACTGGGGTGGGTCCGAGGGCGCGAGCCCGTAGTCACAGAGCACCGTGGTCCCCTGAACGCGGAGCAGCATTCCCAGGCGGCCGACCTCTGCGGCGCCGCCCAGGAATTGGATGTCCATCCGGGGCTGCGTAACCCGCCCTGTTCTTAAGGCTTCCTTGCTGAATCTCGGGGGCGAGGCATAAACCGCCGTTAGGGCCTGACCCAGGAGAAGAGGGGCTCACAGCGGATGGCGGTGGCCATGGGTCGGGGTCCGAGGACCCGCATGATCCGCTCGAGCCAGAAGTCGCTGGGGAAGAAGAGGTCCGCGACCTTTCGGATGCGGACGCCCACATCCAGGGCGCCCCCCACGGCGGCACGCCACGCCCGTTCGTACGCTTCGAGAGATTCCCCGTTCTGAAGGTGATCCGCGATCAGGTTCCCGGCGATGCGCGCACAGACCATGGCCGTGTTCACCCCCCCGCCGTTCGTCGGCATGACGTGGCCGGCCGCATCCCCTACCAGTAGGACATTATCCTTGACCGTTCGCGAGACGCTGCCCATCTCCGGCACCCAACCCCCGGTCGAGCCGTCGGTCGCGAACCCCATCTGATCCAGGAACACCTGCAGAAGGCTGTCCAGCCGTCCCTCGTGCTTCGGCCACACGCCGAGCCCGATGTTCGCAGCTCCGTCCTTCGGAATGACCCACGCGTATCCGCCGGGTGCTTGGCTGCCGAAGTAGATGTCTAGGGAGTCCCCGAAGGACCCCTCCACCTCGCACGTAACGGCCGCCGCCAAGGGTGAGGGTGCGTTGAGGCCCACGGACTGAGCGACCGTGGAGCGGGGGCCATCCGCCCCGACCACGACTCTCCCCTCGAACGTCCCACGCGAGGTCTCCACCGCGTTTCCCCGGACACTCCGAACGCGACAGTCGGTGAGAATCTCCGCCCCCTCCCGCTCGGCGAGACGAGCCCAGTGAGGGTCGACCTTGTCCCGGGAGACGGTATAGCCCTCGAAGGGAACGTCGTAGCTTCGGCCGGAAGGACTGAAGATCCGGATGACGCGGGTCCGTGCCTCCTTCAGGGCCTCCGGGAGGTCAAAGAGGGTGGAGACATCCCCCGCGAGGGGGAAGAGGGCCTCCACCTCCCGGTCGGACGCCATATACTCGCCACACTGGACGGGGAACCCGATGGTCTTCCTGCGCTCGAGGACCAGGGTTCGAAGCCCGCGCCGGGCCGCATACCGCGCCGTGGTGCTTCCCGCGGGCCCCGCCCCGACGACGACTACGTCGTGGATGGCCTCACCCCCTTCAGGAGGTAGACCGCATGGAGGAGGAGTTCCGTCGCGGTCACGCGTTCAAACCCGAGCTCGCGCATGAGATCGGCATACGCCTCCCCAGGGCCGATGGCCTCGTAGGTCTTCCGGAGCTCATCATAAGGGTCACGCTTCCACCCGTGTCTGACCTGGATGGGGACGACGAGGTCGAGGAGGGTCCCGGCCCCCCTCTGGAGCCAGAGATCCATGAGTTTGCGACGAAGGCCAGGAGGCGGCCGGAAGAGGTCCAGGATGCGGAGCTCGCCTCCCGGTCGCAGGACGCGGGAGGCCTCCTTCAAGCTTCGCCGGTGGTCGAGGAAGTCCCGGAAGGAGAAGACGCAGAAGACCTTGTCCACGGTTCTGTCCCGCATCGGAATGGCCTCCGCAAACCCGGCAAGCGGGACGAATCTCGGGTCGCGAAGCTTCCGTCGGGAGTATCGAAGGATCCTTGCGGACGGTTCGAGCAGATACACCCGGCGACAGGGGAGCCCCCTAGCGAAGGACCCGGGGCCGGGACCAATTTCCAGGACCTCGTCCTCGGGCGACGCCGTCTGCGCGGCCAGTGACCGCCAGCGGGCCAGTGCTCCGAGGGTCGTGGCCCGGTTCGCCCGCTCGTAGTAGGGCAGGAACTCCTCGAGGGATTCGATGACGCCCTTCCAGGTCCCCGGGTCGAGTCCGGACGTGCCCATGACGGACAGCCTACGCGTCCCGGTGCAGGACGAGGTCGGCGAGGCGCATCAGCTCCAGCTTCTGAGGCCCCGGGCGAAGGGGCCCAAGGCTCTCTTTGGCCCGAACCACGTATTCGCCGGCCCGTGCATATGCCTCGTCCACTGCCCCGGAGGCCGCAATGATCTCCAGGGCGCGCCGGACCTCCCTCTCGGACTTGGGGCCTCGCTCGACGATCTCCGCCAGCTCCGTCCTCGCCGTGGCGTTCCCGTTGTTCAGGGCGTGTTGCAGAAGAAGGGTCACGTTCCCCTCCCGGACGTCGCTCCCCGTGGGCTTCCCCAGGGTGGCCTCCGCCCCCACCACGTCGAGGATGTCGTCGACGATCTGAAACGCCATGCCAAGGTGACGGCCAAATTCGCTGAGGGCGCCGATCTGCTCCTGGCTCCCGCCACCGAGCAAGGCCCCAACGTGCGCGCCGTTCGCGAAGAAACCGGCCGTCTTCCGTCGGATGATGCCGAGGTAGTCCTCCTCGCTGATGGCCAGATCCCGAGCGTTGGCCTGCTGCCGTATTTCCCCCTCCGCCAGGCGAACGCAGGCCTCGGCGGTGAGGTCGACGATTTCTGGCTCGAACTTCGCGCCGATGGCGAAAGCCTTCGTGAAGAGGAAGTCCCCGGTCACCAAGGCATTCTGAAGGCCGTACTTCTTGAAGGCGGCCGGTTGCCCTCGTCGCAGGACCCCCCCGTCGTTGATGTCGTCATGAAGAAGGGTGGCATTGTGGACGAGCTCCAGGGCAGCCGCTATCCGAACGGCCTTGTCCACGTCGTTTCCTCCGACGAGGTAGTAAGAGAGGATGGTGATGGCGGGTCGCACCCGTTTTCCGCCGGCGCCGATGACGTATCCCGCGATCTCCGTGAGGAGGGACTCCCGGGAGTCGATGCTCTCCCGAATCAGGTCCTCCACGAGGGAGAGTTCCTTAGAAATCGACAGGTCCCAGGCGCCCATCATCGTCTCAAATCGACGAGCGTATATTAGGTTTCCCTATTGTCAAATCGCGGCCTCGTTCTGGCCTCTGGCCAGACCCCTCAGACGGCCTCGACCGTGGTCGGTCGGCCGACGGAAACGGCCCGCGTGATCTCGAACTTTCTCCCGTTCCAAACGAGGGCGAAGGAACCCATGTCGTGCTCCGTGGCCCGCATCTTCACGCAGCGGATCCGTCGTTGGACGTCGAGGTCGGAGACGGAGTAGAGGGAAAGGTGGATGAGACCGTCCGCCAGGTATGCCTCGTCGGCGTCGCGCGAGGAGGGCCGGTCGCCGGATTCGGACAGGATGAAGGTGGTGGCGCCGAGATCTTTCAACCACTCGAAAAGGTAGAAGAGGTCCGTCCGTCGGGCGTCGAAGTTTGCGAGAGTCTCGAGGACGTTCAAGGAGTCGATGACGAGGAACTGGTACGGATCCGTCTCCATCAGGTTCGTGAGGTACGCCTTGAGAAGGGTGTTCCAGGAGCCCTCGGCCTTGATGAAGGACAGGTTCTTTCGGAGGGCGGCCATGTCGAAGAGGGAGATCTTCTTGTACGCCTTCGCGTCCGCCATGCCCATGGACTCCACGTGGGCGATGAGGGAGACCTTGCTCTGTTCCAGGGTGAGGTAGAGGCCCTTGGTCCCGTTCGTAAGGGCGTTGTGGTAGAGGACGCTGAATCCTAAGGACGACTTCATGGTCCCGGGTGCGCCCGTAACCAGGACGATGTGCCCCTCCGGAATGCCGCCCTGGAGCGTCTCGTCCAGGCCCTTCACGTGGGTGCTCAGGCGGGCTCGGGTCAACGCGATTCCCCCCTGGCCCTTCCTGTTCTAAAAACTGTTCGCGGTGATTCCGCGGGTTGATAATCGCTCACGCCGTGTTCCCGCGGGGGCGGCCCCGCCCTTTCGCCCGTTCCCCCTTGCGGGCGGGTGTCTCGGCCGAACGCTCCGCGGCCTGCCGGATGGTGGGTGCGGCGGCCTCGATGTAGGCGTGGATCATCTCGTCGTTCTTCCCGATCCACTCGGCGAGAAGCACGACGGGGAGCATGACGGCGCTGAAGGGGAAGTACTGGTGGGGATCCGCGTACGCGGGGAGGACGATCTCGAGGCCTCGGGAGGCAAGGTTGGCGAGGCGGACGATGTGGGTGCGATAGTCGTCCATCGTCAACTCGGGCTTGTACCCCCGGAGGGAGCGGAGGGGGGTCAGCTCCTCTTCGCGCATGGCGACGAGAGAGAGGTTGGCCAACCCATCGCGGAGGTCTTGGTGGATGCCGCCGACGGTGTTCAGGAGGATAATGACGGCATCGTAGAGGGTCCACCCCTTGAGCAGGGTCTTCAGCTTTCCCGTCCGAAAGCGTCGGTCGACGAAGGCGGCGTCGATGAGGTTGAGACGGCCCGCGCCTCCGATGTAGCTCGCCAGGCGCTCGTACCACGTGAGAGTGGGGTCGGCCGCGTGGAAGCTCTTCGCGATGGACGAGACCTTGCCCAGGTCCAAGGTGGCCTCTTTCTGGAACATGGTGAGGGCTTGGCCCAAGGCAGCGCGTTCCTCCAGCTTCTCCATCTCGTAGAAGAGCTGACTGCCGTGGGGGGAGTCGTGGAAGAGCCGATTGAAGTGGAGGGCGATGGTCACGATGGTCTCGAAGAGGTCGAGCTGGTCCTGCCCCAGGCCACCCATGAGGCGCTTCATGAAGGCGTTTGGGTTGAGGGAGGGGTCGGTCATCGAGGAGAGGACGAGGTGGTAGAGGTCCTTCGCCTCGAGGTACCCGGAGGGACCCTTGTCGATGACGTCGTCCAGGATGCCCTCCTGGCACGCATAGAGCACCTTGGCGACGAGGGCCCGCTTCAGGTTGTCCTCGCTCATCCAGCGGGCGTACATCCGAGAGATCATGCAGGAGCCCGCAGCAAAGCGCAGGTCCTGGGGGTAGTTCCAGGCCATCTCCGTGGCTTCCAGGAGGGCTTGGTTGGAGTATCCCTTGGGACGAAGGTCGACGAGGGCCGAGCCGGCGCTGCCGGCCATTGTCCGCACATGGTCCTGGGTGCGCGAGAGATGGTGCTGGAAGAGGGCGCGGTCGATGCCGAGATCGAAGTGTTCCACGAGGCCGAGGGCGTACCCCCCGAGCTTGGATACGTTCCCCGCGATGCGCTCGATATCGGGGGGGCTGAGGGCCACCTCTCGGCTGAGCATTGTCCTCCTGCGCAGCGTCCGGTCGAGCGGTGGGACCCCAGGCCTCTAAAGCCGCGTCTGAAAAATTCAGGGATGATTCTCACTCTCGAGGCCAGTGGCCTCCGAGAACTGATAACCACGGGTCCACCCCTTTTATAGGTCCGAGGCCGAGAGTGCGAGACCAAGACACGGGGCGATGGCCATTCTCGAGGTCCTCGCGGCAGCAGCCGCCATCTTCCTCTCCGCGGTGCTAGTGGCCGCCCTCGTCCGGCAGAAGACGGGGAAGGCATTTCAAAAGAAACTCCTCGTCGGAGCGATCCTCCTCCTCCTGGCCGCCGTGGTCTCCAACCTCGTCATCAACTTCGTGCTCCGGCCGGGGAGCGCGGAGAGCGTCATCGTCCTCAGCAAGCGGGTGCAGGCGACCTTCGACATCCTGTTCGCCCTCGCCATCGGTGCCTTTCTCGTGGTGATGACACGGCCCCAAATCAACACGTTCCGGGACTTCCGGGGCTACATGGTCAACGAATTCCCGAACTCCTACCTCATCTACGCCTTCATCCAGGTGCTCGGGATCTTCAGCGTCCTCACGACCAGCGCGACCGTGGAGTTCACCGGCATGACGACGTACATCATCAGCTTCCCGCCCTGGTTTCTCATCATGATGATGGTGGTCGCGGCGAGCTTCCTCGTCTACGTGCCTTACAACCTGCTCGGGTACATCCGGACCACCAACCCCGCGCCTCGCGTCAAGCGGAACACCTACCTCATCCTTGTGGCCCTGCAGGGCTATTCCATCACGGAACTGCTCACCGAGGTCGTCCTCCCCAACATGGGTATCGACATCCGTCTCCTGGGATTCCTCATCAACGTGGCCCTGCTGTCCCTGGTCGCCTTCGCCGTTCGGGAGCGGGGGTTCGTCCAGGAGTTCCTGGTCCCGGTCCCGGAGGCCCATCTGGAAACGGCCCCCAGCTTCGATGTGGAGCGCGGGTACGCGTACCTCATCCCCGACGAAGGCCCCGCCCACAGCCTCGAGATCTTCACGGACATGGTCACCCATGGAGTCCGAGGACTCTGCGTGACCCGACAGCACCCCGACCGCGTGGCGCAGGCGTACGGGCTGGAGAAGACGCCCGTCCTCTGGCTGAGCCGCGTAGTGAGCGACCAGAACTGCGTCCGTCCCACGCCCCCCGAGAACGTGGCCATGGCCATCGA
>JBHHWA010000051.1:0-6952 GCA_046756285.1 Thermoplasmata archaeon | reverse complement strand
GGCGGTCTGCTCGTTGAGGGCCCCCTCCAGCGCCTCCAGATCCACCACCCCCTCCCTCGAGGGGATCTCCACGACCTCGTACCCCGCCATCGCCGCGCTGGCGAAGTTCGTGCCGTGGGCCGTGTCGGGGAGGACCACCTGGGTTCGCGCCTCGCCCCGCTCCTCGAAGTAGGCCCGGGCCATGAGGAGGCCGGCCAGTTCCCCCTGGGCACCCGCGACCGGCTGCAGGCTCACCTTGTCCATGCCGGCGATCCGGGCGATCATCTCCTGGAGCTCATAGAGGATCTGGAGGGCCCCTTGGACCGTCTCCTCCGGCTGGCCGGGGTGGAGTCGCCGCGCCTTGGGTGAGGCGGCCAGGGACTCGGCGTACTTGGGATTGTACTTCATGGTGCACGACCCGAGGGGGTAGAAGCCCGAGTCCGTCCCGTAGTTCATCTGGGAGAGACGGGTGAAGTGGCGGGCGACCTGAAACTCCTCCAGATTGGGGAGGGAAAGGTTCTCCCGCCGCAATCCAGCAGGTACGCGCTCGAGGGCGATGGACTCCCCGTCCTCCGCCCCGGGCAGGTCGATGAGCAACGGCTCGTCGTGGCGCGCCTGCCGGAAGGTCACTTGGGTGCCTCCAAGGCGCGGACGAGTTCCTGGAAGTCGTCCGGGGTGTGCCGGTCCGTGACCGCGAAGAGGGAGGCCGGGGCGACCTGTGGGAGGGTCGATGAGAGGTCCACGCCTCCGTGGAGTCCGCGTGCCATCAGGCGTTCCTGCAGGGCCGCGAAGGGGATCTGGTGGCCCACGGGAAACTCGTTGAAGTAGGACCCCGGGAAGAGGGGCGCGCGAAAGCCCGAGACCCCGTCGATGTGCCCCATCAGGTCACGGGCGTGATCCATCAGCTGCTCGGCCAGCGAACGAAGTCCCCGCGCCCCGAGGTAGGCGAGGTACACGGCAGCGCCAACGGCCAGGAGCGACTCGTTCGTGCAAATGTTGCTCATGGCTCGACCCTTGCGGATGTGCTGCTCGCGGGTCTGAAGGGTCAGAGTGAAGGCCCGGGCCCCCTGCCGATCCTTCGTGAGGCCGATGACCCGGCCCGGCATCTTTCGGATGTGCTCCCGCCGGCAAGCGAATAGGCCCAGGGAGGGCCCCCCGAAGTTCATCCAGCCGCCGAGGGTCTGCCCTTCGCCGATGACGATGTCGGCTCCGTAGTCGCCCGGCGGTCGAACGACGGCCTGGGCCAGGGGATGGATCCCCACAATCAACAGGGCGTCGGGAAAGGCGGCCCGAACCTCAGGCACCTTCGCGTCCAACTGGCCCAGGTAGTTGGGCACCTCCACGTAGACGGCCGCCGTGTCGTCGCCCACCAATTCGCCCAAGTGGTCGAAGTCCAGCGTGCCGTCCTGCTCATCGTAGCCGGCCTCCCGCACGCGCAGGGCGGGTCCCTGGGCGTAGTTCGCCAAAACCGCCTTCTTGTCCTCGGAAAGGAGCGCCGGAATCACGAGTTCCCTCTTCCCCGTGATGCGATGGGCCATCAGGGCCGCTTCCCCCAAGGCCGTGGACGCGTCGTACATGGAGCTGTTCGCGGCGTCCATCCCGGTCAGCTCGCACACGAGACTCTGGAATTCGAAGAGGGCCTGGAGGAGCCCTTGACTCAACTCCGCCTGGTAGGGCGTGTACGAGGTGTAGAACTCGGAGCGCCCCAGGATCGCGTCCACCAGCGAGGGGACGTACGTATCGTAGTAGCCGGCGCCGAGATAGCTCGTCATCTCGCCGGTGGTTCGATCGCGTTCGAGGATGCGGGAGACCTTCCGGACCGTCTCCGCCTCACTGAGTCCCTGAGGAAGGTCGAGGCCCTCCACCCGAAGCTCCGGGGGAATGTCCGCAAACAACGCGTCGACGTCGTCCAGCCCGAGGAATTCCAGCAGGGCGTCCTTGGTCGAAGCCATGAAGGACCTCCACGGAATCTGGGGGGCGGCTAAAAAGCTTGACCGATAGCGCCTCGCCGCCTCGGCCGTCCCACCGAGTCACGGGACCCGCCGGAGATGATCGCCACTACGGCGAAGTCCCCGCTCGCATCCAGGGGCGCATCCATGGGAATCGGGCTCCGCCCTCGGAGCAGGAGGTGGGCTTCCGGATTCCGCCCGAGGGCGTCCAGGAGCTCGAACCCCGTCGCTCCCTCCTCGAGGTCGACCGTGTGATTCTCTCCGTCGGGGAGGGTCCGAACCTGGAGGTGCATGGGGTTCGACTTAAGACCTGGCCGACTATTAAGCGCTCCGTGCCGGGGTAGCCTAGCCAGGCCAAGGCGGTAGCCTCGAGAGCTACTGGTGCTTCGCACCGCGGGAGTTCGAAAAGACGTCGGAAATCTCCCCCCCGGCGCTCCTTCGTCCGACCTAGATGGGCCAGATGAGCGAGACCGCGGTGACGATGACCACGCTGGCGATGGCCAATCCCGTGACGACGTACGGAGAGAGCTTGAGGCCCTTATCCGATTCGGACTCGAAGTACCGAATCAAGCCCGCCGAGGACTGGAAACCCTGTCGCTTCTCCTTGGCCATCTGGGTTGGTATGGCGGACGCCGCTATTTAAAGAATCTGCGCCTGCCCAGCCTCCGGGCGGGGGCCGATTGGCGTTCGGGCGGCGTGAGAATGTGTTAAATACGTTTTTTTCCCATTGTTAGGGCCCATTTGGCCAGGGGAGCTAGAGATGGCAGAGGAGAACACCGTCTACATTGGCAAGAAACCCACCATGAACTACGTGCTGGCGGTCGTGACCCAGTTCAACAGCGGATCCGACGAGGTCGTGATCAAGGCCCGGGGCAAGTCCATCGGACGAGCCGTCGACGTCGCGGAGATCACCCGAAACCGGTTCATCCCGGACTCCAAGGTCAAGGACATCGTGATCTCCACCGAACAACTCACGAGCGAGGAAGGCCGGACGGCCAACGTGTCCAGCATCGAGATCTTCCTGAACCGGTAGCGTGACCGAGGGCCTTCCGAAGTTTTATGGTCGCATCGCGGGTGTTCCAGCCGTGGCGCTACCCCTTTGGCAGCCCGAGTCCGAGGAGCGACTCCGCGCCGCCGTGGCGAAGACCCCCCTCTGCCCCTCCTGCCTGGGCCGCCTGTTCGCCAAGGTCGGCACGGGCCTCAGCAACCGAGAACGTGGAGATCAGGCGCTGAAGAGCCTAGACCTGGTCCCACCCGAGACCTGCTGGCTCTGCGAGGGCCTTATGGAGGAGGTTCCGAAGTTTGCCGACCTCGTGGCCGCCGCCTTGGAAGGCTGGGAATTTGAGAGCTTCCTCGTGGGGTCCCGGGTGGATCCGGACGTGCTCAATCGGGAGGAGGTGATCTGGGCGGAACTCGGGTTCGACACGTACGAACCCATCAAAGCCGAGGTCAACCGGGAGGTGGGAAAGCTCCTCGAGGCCCGACTCGACCGGCCCGTCGACTTCCAGCGTCCCACCATGACCGCGGTCATCGACACGATGATGGACCACGTGGACCTCCAGGTCGCGCCCCTCCACCTCTTCGGCCGCTACCGCAAGCTCGCTCCCATGCCCCAGACGAAGTGGCCGTGTCGGGAGTGCAGGGGGCTCGGCTGCGAGACGTGCGATTTCCGGGGAACCCTCTACGAGACGAGCGTGGAGGAGGTGATCGCCGCCGCGGTCATGCCTCGGGTTGAAGGGGAGAGTAACACCTTTCACGGCATGGGGCGGGAGGACATCGACGCCCGCATGCTGGGCCGAGGGCGCCCCTTCGTCCTCGAAATTCACCGCCCCCGCCGCCGAACCCTCGACTACAGCGCCGTCGCGGAGGAGGTGGGCCGAGGAGGCCAGGTCCAGATCTCGGACTTGCGGCCGTCCTCCAAGGAGGAGGTCGTGGCCATCAAGGCCCTCCGCTCCGAGAAGTCCTACGGCGTCGAGGTCCGGTTAGGCACGGCCCCGAGCCTAGCAAAACTTCAAGAAGCGGTTGCCGCATTGAAGGGCAGAGAGATCGTCCAGAGGACTCCCGTGAGGGTCTCCCACCGTCGGGCCGATCGAGAGCGCGTCAAACGGGTTGTGGACGCCGAGGTCCTTCGAGCCGACGGCACGGAGGTCGAGCTGCGGATCCGGGCCGAAGCCGGGACCTACATCAAGGAGCTGGTCCACGGGGACGAGGGCCGAACGCATCCCAGCCTAGCCGGCCTGCTGGAGACGGAGGCCCACGTGGAGCATCTGGACGTCCTCGAGGTTCACGACGAGGGAGCGCATGGTGAAGGCCTCCAAGGGACCCCGGCGCCGGACGCGGAAGAAGTTCCGGAAACGACCTAGGGACAGGGGACTCCCTCCCGTGACGCACTTCTTCACCCCGTTCGCCCCCGGCGAGAAGGCGGCCATCGTCATCGACCCGAGCGTTCACAAGGGGCAACCCAACAAGCGCTACCACGGCCTGACGGGGACCGTGGAGGAGCGACGCGGGCGAGCGTACGTCGTGGCGGTCCGGCAGGGGGGCCTCATCAAGCGGGTGATCGCGACCCCCGAGCACCTGCGCAAGCTGGGGTAGGTGCACTCGATGGAGGATTTCTTGACCCTGGCCGAGGTCAGGGAGCTCCTGGAGAAGGAGAAGGAGGAGCGGGGCGAGCTCTCCCCGGAGCAGGGGTATGCCCTCCAGCACGCCGAGGCCTTCGCGCGTCTCCCCCCGAAGAAGGCCAAGAAACTCGTGCAGGGGCTCGTGGAGTTGGAGTTCATGTCCCCCTCCAACGCCGTGAAGGTGGTGGACCTCCTGCCCACGGAGCCCGAGGAGGTCCGGGCGATCTTCTCCAAGGAGCGGTTCACGCTCGCCAAAGAGGACATCGAGCGCGTGCTGAATCTGGTGCGAAAGTACCTTTGAGGGGGTCTTTTGGAGGATTACGCCCGCATCATCGATTACTTGGCCCAAGGCCATCCGGAGGGGCCGCGGCATCAAAGAGAGGCCTTAGCCTACGGCCTGGGGGAGGACGAGTTCAAGCTCTTCGAGCTCGTGCCCAAGGAGAGGACCGACCTCGTCATCGGGGAACGCGTGTACATCGGGAAGGACCTGGAGCTGCGAGACAAGGTCCAGCACGTGAAGCGTCGGATCGGCTACGACGAGCTGACCGTGGCGGCCCAGAACGAGCTACCCTTCGTGCTCGAGGAGATTGTGCAGGGGCAGGAGGAGCGCTATCTGCGATTCTACAACGAGGCCCAGGCGATCACCACCCGGTTCCACATGCTCGAACTCATCCCAGGCCTCGGTAAGAAGACGATGTGGGGGATCCTGGAGGAGCGCAAGGCAGGGCCCTTCGCGAGCTTCGAGGACCTGACGAAGCGGGTCCCCAACCTCCATCACCCCGCTCGTCTGCTCGCCAAGCGCATCGAGATGGAGCTGGCGGATCCAGCGCAGAAGTACCACATCTTCGTGGCCCGCTGACGAGGGCGGCCCACTTTCGCACACCTCCCCCCGACGGTTATAAGAGACCGAGAGCCCAGCCCCGCTCGTGGGCTTTCCAATCCGGCGCCTCTCCGGGAAGGCCGCGTCCGCGCGCCTCTCCCGCGTCCCGGTCCCCTTCCCCATCAAGGGGGAACGATGGGCCCCCTCCCCTTCCCGCACCCTCTCCGGGACCTCCCCACCCGGCGTCTTCATCGGGCGTTTTGGATACCCCAAGGTAAACGCGGGACCCCTCTTGCCACCCTTCCACGGGGATACGACCTTGCTGGATTTGCCCGAGGCCTGGCTGGATTTCAGTCTTTCGGAGATCGTTGCCTTTCGGTCCAGCCTGGTCCGTGGGATGCGTCGAATGTCCGTGAACCTGGACACAGGAGGAGGTCGATTCCTCGACCAGCTCCAGGAGCTCGCCGTAGCGGCCCGCCCGTCGGACGTTGAGGTGGCATTCTCGCGGACGCCTCGGGGCGGCCTCTCCTCCGACCGAGTCTCCCAGCCCTTTGGGCCGTCGGCCCCGTTGCTCCAGATGGGAACGAGCAACGTCAAGACGGATTCTCGCCTGGAGAAGGCCTGGTCCGATGGAGACTTGAAGGCGAAGGATGCGATCCTAACTCTCTTCGGAGAGGGAGTCGAAGTTTCTCGGATCATGCGGGCGATGAGCGCCGGCGTTCTCGGACTGGAGGACGGAAGAAAACTGGTTCCCACCCGTTGGAGCATCACCGCGGTAGATGACACGGTGGGAGTCCGCCTGTTAGAGGACATACGGGCCTTTCCTCTCGTCGACGACGTTCGGGTGTACGAGTCCTGGAGGCTCCACAATCGTTTCCTCGTCCTTATGCTCCCGCGCGTCTGGAGCTACGAGCTCCTGGAGGCGTGGTTTCCGCGGACCACTTGGAACCCTTCCGCGCGTGAGATCGCCATGATCGGCGACAGCGAGGGGTATCGTGGACGGACGGCTTACGCCTCCATTCGCGGCTGCTACTACGCGGCCCGGTTCGCCGTCGCGGAAGCTCTCGCCCATGAGCGCCGCCAGGCCACCGCGGTGGTCCTTCGGGAGACCCACCCAGGGCACCTCCTCCCCCTGGGGGTCTGGAATGTCCGGGAGAACGTGCGTCGGGCGCTGCGCCACCCCTACGTGAGCTTCCCGGACCTCCCTCAGGCCCTCTCCTACGTCGGGACGCGCTTCGAGATTCCCTTGGAGGAGTGGATTCGACAGAGCGCGGTCATCTCTTCCGCCTTGCGGCAGCGTCGTCTTGACGACTTTCCCGGGTGGGCGGGGTGACCCGCGACTTCCCGACGCGCCCGGTGCCTGCCGTGGCGGGGGTGGTCTTCCGAGGCGAGAAGGTCCTCCTCGTCCGACGGAAGGTGCCTCCGTATGAAGGCAGTTGGAGCCTACCAGGTGGGGCCATCGAACTCGGGGAGACGCTGACCCAAGCGGTGGTTCGGGAGGTCCGCGAGGAAACGGGGTTGGACGTGGATCCGATCGGACTTGTGGGTGTCTACGACAACATCGTGGAGGAGGAGGGCCGGAT
>JBHHWA010000050.1:0-6974 GCA_046756285.1 Thermoplasmata archaeon | reverse complement strand
AGGTAGGCATCATAGTCGGGGACTCGGGCATTGTGGAACCTCCAGGAGGCGTGAGTCTGTTTCAGGAGGGGGGTAGACACAAGGGGGCCGAGGTCGTGGATGCGCAGGTTCCCCGCCCCTATGCGCTCAACAACCTCGGCTCGCAGGTTCGTCGTGAACAGATCGGCATCGAAACGCCTCGCCAGTGTCAGGGCCACCTTCTCCCCGCCGTCGATCTTGTCGAAGAAGTCATGAAAGACGGCGAGGCGCATCAGGCAAAAAGCGGAGGCCCGCGTCTTAAACGTTTACGGCCTGCCTGGACACCCGGCGCGAGGGCGAGGCGCACGGGAACTCGGATGCATGCCACGCCGGGGCGGGAGTTATCCAGCCCTCGGGAGCGGCGGCTCCCATTCCCTTCGGGGCGTCCTTCGCGAAGGGAAGAGGCCGTCCCTCAGACCCAGTAATGTGTGTCGGAAGGAGTGCTTGTAGCGTGAGCTCACAAGGCACCGGATAGCGATGTAGGGGATGATCAGGAGGAGGACGTGGAGGAGGGTGGTGACGTATTGCAGCCGCGTGCCGTGCATCCGAACCAACAGGAGGCGATTCCGAATGTTGTAGTAGGACACCAGTCCCCGCACGCGCCGGGCGGTTCGGCCGCGCCTGTGAAAGACCTTGGCCTCGGACACGCAGACGAGTTCCCAACCCGCCTCACGCATCCTGAGCCCGAATTCGGTGTCCTCGTAGAAGGCGAAGAACTCCTCGTTCCAATCCCCCAGGGCTTCTAGGAGTTCCTTTGAGAGGAGAGGAAGCTCGCTGTAGTCTGCCTCGATCCTCGGGGGGACTTGCGAACTGCCGTGGGCAACCCTTCGGGGGAGCCCCGTGTAGAGATTGATGGTATTGCCCAGGTTGTCGAGGAGATGAGGGGCTTCATATTGGTAGATGGCAGGGTAGGGCACGCTTCCCTGGTTGCGTGCGGAGCGAACCAGGGGTTCAAGCAGGCCTGGGTCCACCGTCATATCGTTGTTCAAACAGAGGATGAAGTCATGATTGTCCTTCAAGGCCTTCTCGATGCCCACGTTCATGCCACCCCCGAACCCCCGGTTGTCGGTCAGCCGGAGCAGCTTGACCTCCGGGAAGTCCCTGGCAATCCGCTGCGGACTGCCATCGACCGAACCATTGTCCACGACGTAAACTTCAACGGGTGCGTAACTGATTTCGCGCAACGACTCCAGGCATTCCCTGGTGTCCTCCCACCCGTTCCAATTGAGCACGACGATGGCTACCTCAAGTGAATCGGCCATCTTAGGCACCCTCTCCCTTGCAAGTCCAGGTCCTTGCGCCCAGGGGGGAGAGGCAGATAAATCTTGGTCGAGGGAATCCCTTCTGCAACGAGGGAAATGGCCTATTCGCCCCGGGGGGCCTGAGGTCGTGGGCCTGGAATTACCAGGTGGTCCTGGAATCCTTTACCTAGCCCGTACCAGGGCAACGGCGCCTCTCCGTCGGACTCTCGCGGTGCTGGGGGGCCAGTACGGGGGATACATTCTCCTCGTCGCGTCCAAGATAGATCGTAGACGCGTCGGTGAGGGGTTGCTTGGCGCCTCGGCGTCTTTATTCCTGTCGTCCATTCCCGACCCACATGGCGGCGGGAGGTGGACTCCCAGGCACACAAGTTCTGGCGGGGAATGCCCTTCGGTGGCTCCGCGCCCATTTCTATCGTTGGGGAGGCCCTCGGTTCGGCCTGCGGGATGCCCTTCTCTGGTTCGACGCCGTGGACATTTGGCACCGGTACACGGCCATTCGCGAGGCTCTGGGGGAGGCGCTTCGCGCGGGTGTTCGAATCCTCGAGGTGGGTCCCGGGTGGTACGGCCTCGAATTCTTTCTGCCTGAGGACTTCGACGACACTGGCCTCCTGGTGCAACTGGACGTCGTGCCTCGGCCGGTCAGGGCCGAGAGGAGAAGCGTCCGACGCGTCCTGGCCTCGGGTTGGGCCCTCCCGTTCAACGATCGCACCTTCGACGTCGTTGTCGCCGCGGATGTCCTCGAGCACCTCCCTAAGGACCGCCGGCGGACCTTCGCCGAGGAACTCAAACGCGTAACGCGAGGGAGCGTCCTCCTCCATGTCCCCCTCGAGAATGAGGATGGGACCTTCCAAGCGGCCTCCTGCGATCGTTCCCTTCAGCGTTGGCTGCGAGCGGTCCGGGGGAGGGAGGACAGTTTCCTCGAGGAACATCTCCGCCACGGGCACCCGACCCCAGCCGAGATCCAGGACTACTTCCCCGGCGCTCTGCTGACCCCGACGCAGAGCGTCCGAGAGTGGAGTTGGTACATGAAGCAAGAGAGAGTGCCCGTGGCCAACCTGCTAACGGGCCTCCGCAGCTACCTCCGTGGCGTCTCAGGCAGGCCTCCCTACTACGGTGGCCTCCACGTCTGGATGCGAAAAGAGAAGGGAGCCATCCGCCGTGGAATCTCTCCGCCGCCGGGTCTCGTTTCCGAAACTGAAAATGACGCTGCCAGAACCTCCGATTAGGCCGGTCCGGTGCTTAGCCGACGAGCCCTTGCTTTGTTTTTGAACACGCGGCGCGTGCGCACGGATTCAACGACCTCCGAAGAGGCCTGAAATATCGTATCTATCAATTTTCCCTGCCGCCCCCTAGTGTCCTCGCAGGTCCCGAGAGCATGGCAACGTTCATAAGAACTTTCCAGCATGGCGAGATGTGAAGGGATCGACCCGCTATGCCCTTCTCTCGATCCTGCTTCTGGCCGTCTACATTCGGCTCTTGCCCGTTGCCAACTATCTCTACTGGGGAGGAGACTTCGGAGAGTACTTTCTCCTTTCCTCAACCTTGGCGGCGGGGTTGCCTCTTCCTAATCCCTACGAGGGCTGGCAGTCGGGCTATCCGGAGTTCCTGGGAATGGAGGTTCTCGTCGCCTCCGTTTCGTGGACGGGGATTCCGATCGAGGCCGCGGCTCTCTTGGTGGTTCCGATACTCAGCTCGCTGGCCGTCGTCCCTGTCTTCCTCATCGGCCGGCTGGTCACGGGCAGGGACTGGCCCGCACTCCTCGCGGCCGCCATCGTTGCCGTCGTATTGCCCCACGTGTACCCTACCTCCCATCCGATCCCGGGGGCAATAGGAGACCTCCTGTTCCTTTCCAGTCTGCTCTTGCTCCTCCGGTTGCGAGAGAGGAGTGAGGTCCTGGGCCTTCTCCTCCCCGCTTCAGCGGCGTTGATCGTGGTGCACCATCTCTCCAGCTACTTCCTCATCATCGTCACCTTCATGATCGCGTTCCTGCGAGTGGCGATTCGGGGGGCGCCTTTCCGAGAGATCCGAAGAGAGACCTTCTTCCTCGGATTTCTCGTCGCCGCGAACCTGGTCTACTGGGCCCTGTACACGGAGAACTTCAGGCGCGTGATTGAGCTCGCCGGGGCCCCCTGGTGGCTTCCAGCAATCCTTGTCCTCTTGCTGCCCGTGGCTCTCTACGCCTTCTCGGTCTTTCGACGACGCGTTACGTGGACCTTCCGCCCCTCCTTCCCATCCCCTGTTCGTGGGTTAAGGGTCTTCGTCGTTGTGGCGCTCTCTCTGTCCCTCCTGCTCGCGGCCTTCGTGTACGGTCGTGTTCCAGGGACCACCTTCTCCGTGTCCGGCGCGTCCATCCTCTACGCCATTCCCGCCCTGTCCCTCTTCTTGTTTGCCCCTCCCGGTCGCAAGTATTTCGACTTCCTCCCGGGCGGTCTCACCGTCACCTCCTGGTTCCTCGTCCTGATTCTCTCGTTGATGCTGGGAGCCGTCCTTGCGCCTTTCCTCCTCATCCCCTTTCGACACGTGCAGTACTTGGTGCCCGCTCTGGCCCTCTTCGCCGGGGTCGGGGCCTATCGGCTCATCCGGAGCTTGAGAAGGGGCCAAGCCGCGCTGGTCTTCCTCATTGGGCTTCTCCTCGTTCTCGGCGTACTCACCGCCATCCCTCCCAGAGAGGCCCTCGGAAACCACTTCGAAGGGACGCGACCCGAGGGGATGAACGCCGTTCACTGGGCCACAGAGAGGGTGGACGGCGTGACGGCCACAGACCACCGTGCTTCCTCGATTCTCTTCGGCTTCGGAGGTTTGAGAGCTACCTGGGGCGCCGCCCCCAATGCCCTACACGCCCCCACGTTCGAGGAGGCCAAGGCGGAGATGCAGTGGGTGGCGGAATTGCCCAGCGGCCCGGGAAGAATCGACTATGTCCACCTGGACCGGGACCTGGTGGCAGGAGCCACGATCTCGCCTTTGGATCCCGCCCTCCCTCTCTCCGACGAGGCTCAGGCCAAGTTCATGGGGCCGCACTATCTCAAGCTCTATGACGACGGTTACGCGCAGGTCTATTGGGTGAATTGGGGCACCGCATAATCCCGGGGCGGCACCCAGCTATTGGGGAACCGCCTCGTAACAGACGTTGCAGTTCTCCAGATCGGCGATCTTGCGGTGGTAGTTGCAGAACCGGTCCGTGTACATGATCTGCCAGCAGATCGTGTTGATACGGCCGACCTGGGCGGGTCGAGAGATTCCCCCCGCGATGTCCCGGGCAAGCTCCACCACGAACCCCTCGATCTCGGGGAAGAGGGACAGGACCCCATCGTCGTACCCCCGAGCGTGGGTGTTGTAATGACTCACCGTCGCCTGGGTCACGCCGAGGTGATCGGCGACCTCCACCTGCTTCATCCGATACTCTTCCAGGAGGACGAGGGCTAGGCGGGCGCGAATCGTGGGGAGGACCTTGTGGACGACAAGTTCGTAGGGCTGGAGCATGGGGCCTCCAGGCACAGTCCGACGAACGGTTCGAGAATATTTAATCGTATCCTGGAGGCCCCGCATCGGAACATCGGAAGGGCGGAGAACTGCTATCCCGGAAGAAGCCGTGACCGAAACCGGCAGGCCTCGTCGCCCCGAGCAGCGCAATCCGTCTCGGAGATGCGGAGGTTCAGTCCAAGGCTGCCCTTGGCCCATCCCGCGCCCAAGCCCTCGAAGAAGGCACAGGTGGGCTCCGCGTGACCCCCGTTCCCGCTCGCGGCCATGGCGATGACCGTTCCTAGGTCGAAGGCCCAATCCAGACGCTCCCGCTCGTCATCGTAGATGAGCTCGCTGGTCCCGAAGCCGGCACTCGCTAGGATAGGGGGCATCGCCAGAAGGGTCTCGGCCTTCGGGTGGTCAGGGTCCCGGGAGCGGTCCAGGGCCGTGGCACTTTCGAGGCCAGCGTGGTAGCCGGTCTCTCGGCACAAATGCCGAGGCGGCGGGTGAAGGGTGACGGTTTCCAGCACCTTCATCAGGTCGAGAACCAGAGAGGACCAGACCACCGCGGGCGATTCGGCTCCTTCGCCGCTCGCCGGCCCTTGGCCCGGTTGCCCGGGGAATCCCCTCGCGAGGACTCTATCGAAGTAGTCCTCCACCAATTCGACGGTCAGGTTGACCCTGTGGACGGTCATCTCGTTGGTCCCGGGACGCACATCCTAGGAGGCGACGTATAAGGATTTCTTGCCCAAAATCGGACTTGCAAATGGAGGCTTCCCAGGTCGCGCCAACGGTCCGTAGCCCCGGTTCCTCAGAAGACTTTCGTCAGGTTCGCCGCCATCGAAAGAGAGTCTTGGCCATCCCTCCGAATCCGATTTCCGAGGGCACCCCGGGCCAACCCCGACCCATTTCGAGCCTCGAATCGCTCGAGAATCTCCCGGATCCCTTCGCGGAGTGCCTCGTCCTCCCTTCCTTCGATGACGAGGATGAGCATACAGAACTGGCCCTTCTCGACGAGGACACGCACTCCTCCATGATCCAGGACTTCGAAGGGCTCGCGTTGGGCCGAGGGGTAGGTTCGCTCGACAAAGTCCAGAATCGACTCCACCGCGTTCGAGAGCTGGTCCGCAACCTCTCCCGAGGAACCGCGAGGGTTGTGAGAGGCGATGACCTGGCGTCCGTACCCCACGAGGCAGCCGTAGAGAATGACCGCGCCTCGGGACATCTGATAGAAAATCCCGAATAACATGCAATATAAAACAATGTGGCCCAATATCGCACCGTTCAACGATGTAATTCCTACGTCCGAACCCGCAGACGGGCGTGGCCCTCAATGTCTTCGTGGCGAGCCACCACCCGATAAGGGCCCGCCGGGGCGTCCTCGGCGATCTGAAGGTCAACCCGAAATCGGCCCTCGAACGCCGTCGTCGTCTCGGCCGACGTATGTTTCGCACCCAGGGGGTCAAGAACGGTCAATTCGATGGCCTTGGAGGCACGGTCCTTGGACATGAGCTCCCCTGCGATGCGAAGCTTTGCGCCCGGAGCGACCGTGGAGGGAGTTGCTGCGACGGCGATAACGCGCTCCCGCGAAATCCGTTCTCCCAACATCCGGGCTCCCTGGTGGAGAACCACGGGACCCTTGGAACCGTCCACGGAAAAGGCGACGACCTCCCCGACGAAGGCGGTATGGTCTCCCATGGGGACCTTCTGGACGACCCGGCATTCGGCGTTCAAGAGGGTGCCGCGGATCAAGGGTGCCTCGATCTTCTCGGCCGGGTAGGTCTCGAATAGGTCGCTGGAGAACTTGTCCGTCTCGCGGCCGGTGAAGTGGCCCGCAAAGGACATGGCGTTCACCAGGTCCTCTGGAACGAGGTTCACCCCGAACTCCTGGCTTTCCTCGATCGCCTCGTAGGTCGCCTTTCCCGGGCGAATGTGGACGGCGATCAGGAAGGGATCGTAAGAGACGTGGAAAGTCCACTCCGCGGCCATGACGTTGTCCCCTCCGCGACCGCGCGTTGTCACGAGCGAGACACCCGTCGTGAACTGACGGAACGCATCCCGTACGTTGGCCGATGCCATGGCTAATTCAGGGGGGCCTCGGTGAAAAAAGTGACGCACTTAGCGATGGAATAACAGGCCTCTAGATACCCAGTCCGACAATTACTTCTACGCGCGCGGCTCCTTTCGGCCCCGCGCCGCCGTAGCTCAGCCGGCGAGAGCGACGGTCTTGTAACC
>JBHHWA010000049.1:0-7035 GCA_046756285.1 Thermoplasmata archaeon | reverse complement strand
TCGGCCACGGTGGTCTTCCCAGCGCCGGGGAGTCCCCCGATGACCAGGATGATGCCCATGGCGGGTTCCTCTAGGCCTCCCCCTGCGCCACCAGCTTCCGCTTAAACGCGATGTACTTCAACACGCGGGCCAGGACGAGGCTCAGGGGCATCGTGATGAGGATGTAAATGAGGACCCAGCTCTGGAAGAAACCGACCCCCCCGCTCAGGGAGGCGGTGAAATTCCACGGGACGGACACCGAGGGGAAGGGCGTGGTGCCGATGAAGAAGCTGAGCCAGGCGAAGATCGCGATGAAGAGGATCATGGTGATGGGGAGGGTGCGGAACTGGGCCATCTGCACGGGCATGAACTCCCGCATGACCTCGGCTCGGATCCCCTGAAGCTTCTTCATCTTGGCCTGGTTGCGCTTCGACACGGCCTCTCGCATCTCCTTCCCGAGGGCCTTGTTCGTGGCGGCCATGCGCCCCTGGGCCACCCAGTTCGTCATGCGGTGGCGGAGGAGCGTGGAGATGGTGAGCGGGATGGCGCCGGCCAGGATGATGGTCACCACCAGGAACTGACCGTCGAAGCCGATGATCGGTTCCAGGATCACTCCCATGACGAACCCGAGGCCTTCGCGGGCCTCGGGGATGAAGAGGATGAGGAGCATCCCGATGAACATGAACATCATCAGAAGCTGGTTGGACCCCTGCCCGGGCGCGGCGGGGGGCTGCTGGGCCATAGTCCGTCTAGGCGGGCCGGCGATTTAATGATTTAGTCGGCTAGCCCGCGCCCACGCCCGTCTCCAGGCCCGTCCCCCCCAGGGCCTGGGTGATCTGCTGCTGCATCCGCTCGTAGCGCTCCGCCAGCGTCTTCTCCTGCTTCTCCAACGTCTTGACGCGGATGGAGAGGGTCTCCTTCTGGTCTTGGAGATCCTTGAGGACCTCCTCCTTCCCTTGGGCTCGGACCAGAAGCGATCCAACACTCTTGTAGATGGGCGCGTCGTCCTCGGCTTTCTCCAGCTCCTCGAGGGTGACCTCCACCTCGCGGAGGCGGGTCTCCATCTGCACTCGCTGGGCCGTGGTGACTTGGAGCTGCTGCTGAAGCTGGCGGAATTGGTTGATCTGGTTCTGGAGCTGGGGGGGAATTTCCCTCATCCGCGGGCCTCCTCGACCATCTGAAGGGCTCCCGACGCCCAACGAAGGTAGGAGTTCAACGCGGCCCGCAGGGCGTTCGTGTCTCGGGCCTCCACCTCCACTTCGAGGGCCCCTGCGGTGACGGTGAGGGAGACCTCGCTCCGCGGGACGGGGCGCGCCGCTTCGGGGCCGAGGGCGGCCGCCACGGTTTCCGCCGCCTCCGTATCCACCCGGATCCAGGCCTTGCGCACGCTCATCGCACCTTCAGGACCTTCTTCACGTTGGGTCGCTCCTTGTAGAAGATCTTGGACCCGCAGTGCTCGCACTGGATGCCTACGGTGTTGATGTTAGAGCGAACGGGCTGCTTGCAGACGGCGCACTTGTACATCTCACTCCTCCAGCCCTTCGGGCACCTCGACCTCCTCCTCGGCCGCCCGGCGGGAGACCTGGCGGGAGATGGAGGTCGTGACCACGGGGCGATAGGCCCCTCCGGCGAAGGTGTAGTCGCACCGCCGGCACCGCCAGATGCCCGTACTCACCCGCCTCACGGACGGGTGTCGGCATCGAGGACATACGTGCCAACGCGACTTCTCACGAAGGACCTCTCGAATGCGCCGACGAATCTTCACGCCGTACCGCGGCCCAAGGGAGCCGGAAGGCCCCACCTTCTTGGTTCGCCGCGCCATCGCCGACTAAGCCTCCACGATTGTCTTCCGAATCTCCTTCCCGATCTTCTGGGACAGGGAGACGACCTGGCTGACCTCATCGACGGTGAAGCTGCCAGTTAAGCCTTTCTGCATGGCCCGGATGCGGCCCTTCTCGTCGGTGACGACGGTCAGACGGGCATCGGCGATGCGCTCCTCCTCCAGGGAGGGGTCGATGAAGATGGCATCCCCAATCTTGGCGGCGGTGACGGAGATGGGCTGATGCTCGACCTCCAAGGGGGTGTCCTCCCCCTCCTCCAGCTTTGTGGCGGTCGGGACGGTCGTGGTCATGAGGGCGGCCATGGCCGCGTAGTTCGCGGCGTCGAAGAGATTTCCCTCGTAGTCCAGGATGTGGATGTCGACGAAGAGGAGCCAGACCTTCTCGCCGGGCTCGATCCCAAGCTTGGTGACGTCCACCGTGTCGGTCGACCGAATGCCCCGGTCCACCACGCGGGCGAGTTCGACGGCCGGCGGCCTCGGGGGACCCAGCTCGAATGTCGGGCTCGCGCCGGGGCGAAGTTCCGCGACGGTAATCAGGACCCCGGATTCGGGCCGGTCGGAGTAGGGTGAACCCGGCTCCATCTTGACACCCACAAGGACGTCGGTGGCGCCCAAGTGCACCCGGGCACTCCCCTCGGCCGACTCGATGTAGCCCTTCTCCACCGTCAGAGGTCGATGCTCCTCGAGGCCCCGCCCGTCGATGCGTTTGCCCGTCTCGGCCAGGCGCTGGATGTGACTCCGCGTCAGCTCATGGATGACTTCGACCATCTACGCCTCCTCCTTGACGGTCTCTTCCTCGAGCTCTTCCTCGGCCTCTTCCTCCGCTTCGATTTCCTCCACGGAAACGGCGTACCGACGCTTGAGGGCGTCCTTCTGTACCTCGTAGATTTCCTTGGCCGCGGCGATCGCCATCTTCATCCCTTTCTGGAACTCCTTGACCGTGAGGTCACCATCCATCTGCAGGAGGACAATCTCCTCCGTCCGGGGGATGATGGCGAGGGGGACGTCCGCTTCGCCATAGTTGTCCTCGTCCTTTCCGAGATCCAAGACGACCGTGCCGCCAATCTTCCCGAAGGCGACCCCGGCCAACAAGCTCTTCATGGGAATCCCGGCATCCGCCAGGGCCACGGCGACGGCCGTGAGTGCGGCGACCCGGGTTCCGGCGTCTGCCTGCAGGATCTCTACGAACACATCGATGCTCGAGCGCGGGAACTGCTCCAGGAAGACCACGGAGGAAAACGCCTCGCTGGTCACCTTGGAGATCTCCGTGGAGCGCCGGTCGGGGCCGGGTCGCTTGCGCTCGCCCACGGAGAACGATGCCATGTTGTAGGTCACCCGGACCAAGGCCCGGGCAGGATCTGCCAGGTGGCGGGGGTGACACTCCCGTGGCCCGTAGACCGCGGCCATGACCTTGTTGTTCCCCCACTCGAGATAGGCGCTTCCATCCGCGCGTTTCAGGACGCCCGCCTCGATGCTTAGCGGGCGCATTTCGCTTGCCTTGCGGCCGTCCAGCCGCTTGCCTTTGGAATCGATTAACTTGGGCGTTTCCGCCATTGTGCTCACCTAGGGTTACTCGGCTTTGCCGTAGGTGGCTTCGAGAAAGTCCCGGACGGCGTCGGTGAGCCCATGGACCTGGGCGTCGGACTCGATCATCCGGACCGCCGAAACGGCGTTTACGACGTCGTCAATTTCCCCGTCGATCCAGATGCGTCCATTCTGGCCCACGAACATCCGCGTGTTGGTGAAGCTCTTGATCAGGCTGATCATGCTCCCCTTGCGGCCAATCACCCGGGGGACCTTGGCGTAGGAAATCTCCACGATGCGCCCGCCCATCAGCTTCCGGGCGGACCGATCCTTCATGGTGATGTTGACCCGCTTCGTCTCGTCCACGTTGACGATCTTCACGAGGACGCTATCCTCAACGTCCAAATAGCGGGCCGTATCCCCGAAGTCCACCTTCCAGGGCACCTCGTTCACGTGGAGGGGGGAGGGGTGCGGGCCGTTGATGTCCACCAACCAATGGGAGGGTCCTAAGTCCTCGACCTTCCCGATGACGAGGTCCCCCGTGCGCGGGATGTAACGCCCGCCCAGGGGCACGACGTTGACGTAGCCACCTCGCTCCCGCCTGATGCCGAGGAGAGAGGCATAGATATGGCCTCCTTCGCTGAAGGTGCCGTCGCCAGGTTTCAGGCTTTCGCCATCGAGAACATCTCCCGGAACGACGACTTCCCGTTCGGGACTACTCATTCCACCTCACTTGCCTTGCAGGGCTCGTAGGGGTGGGCTCACTTAAGCATTTTCGTCTCCACGTTTCCGTGGGTACGCTCATTGAGACGGTCCAGGAACTCACCCTGCAGCCCAGCGGCCACCTCCACGACCCCGATCCAGGAGCCGTCGGGCTGCCACTCCTCTTGGAGGATTGTCCCGTAGGAGCGGACCTCCCCGTAGGCCTTCCCGGCATCCGCCGGGAGGAGTTTGATGGCGAATTTCGTCTTCTCCACGCTGAGGGGGAGGAGGGGGCGAAGCGCATCTAGGGTGGGATCGATCTGCTCTTCCACGGGCCGGAAGGGATCCACGTGGACCCCGGCCTCCTGCATCGCGTTCTCGATGCGTTGAGGAGGGTGCGGGGTCCCCGTCTGGGGGTTGATGGCGTTGGCGGCGATGTAGGCGACGATCTGCTTTCGCTTCGCCTCCCGGAGGGCCCGCCGTTGCTCCGTGGTGAGGGCGATGTCGCCCTCTTGGACGATGAGCGTGGCCACCTGTAGGGAATCGGCCGTGCCGAAGAGCTCGACCATCTTCTCCTCCGAGGCCCGGAGGCCCTTCTTCACGTCCCGGAAGATGGCGTCGCTAGCAAGCTCGTCGACCAGGTTGACCTCGCCCCCCGTCCGGACGGCTTCAACGGCTTCGGGACGCACGAGAATCTCGAAGGTCTCTCCACCTCGGTCGAGGCGGGCGATGACCATGTCCTTGGTAATCTCGTCCTTACGAGAGGTCCGGAGATCCCAGGGCATGCCTCGCCCCTAGGTCTCCAGCTGACTCAAATACGCCTGCACTTCCTGCGGCGTGAGGCGGACGAACCGCTTGCCGACCTCGACGAGCCCGACCTCGATGGCATCGGCCTGCAGCTTCTCTTCGGAGGCCTTTTGGAGCGCCTCGAATCCAAGGATGATCGCGGCGTCCCGGTCCATGTCGTCGTTGTACTTCTCCTCGAACGTCTCCCGGACCGTGTTGCTCCCGGAGCCGATGCTTCCCGCCTTGTAGGACACCATGGCCCCGCTCGGGTCCGTCTCGTAGAGGTGGATCCCCTGATCGTCCGCGCCCCCGATGAGGAGGGCCGTCCCGAAGGGGCGGACTCCGCCGTACTGGGTGTAGTTCTGCTTGTAGTCGGACACCCGCTTCACGAGGAGGTCCACGGAGATGGGTTCCTTGTAGGTGACCTTGTTGACCTGGGCGGCGATACGGGCGTAGTCCACCAACACCCGCGCGTCGGCCACGAGGCCGGAGGTTGCGCAGCCGATGTGTCCATCGATCTCGAAGATCTTCTCGATGGAGTCCACCTCCATGAGGGGACTGCTGATGCCCTTCCCCGCCATCAGGACGACGCCCTCCTTGAACTTGACACCGGCCGTGGTGGCCCCTCGGGTGACGGCCACCCGCGCGTACTCGACTTGGAAGAGTCGCCCATCGGGCGAAAAAACGGTAATGGCGCGATCGTACGCCATCTGGCCTGGTTGCATGAAATAGCCTCTCGCGAACTAAGGATGTCGAAATAATAAACCTTCGCCACTCAGTTTCCAGGACTGGAACAGCTTCGCGTAAGGGGGGGGCGGGAGGTCCTTCGCCGCTATGGATCGGGGGGTTCCAAGTATTTCCGGATGGCCCCGCGGACGGTCCCGGTGGTCCCGAGGGTGCGGACCGTGACCCGCCTCGCGGCGACGCGCTGCAACGATCGGAGCAACCGCAGGGCGGTGTCCTTGTGGAGATGGGAGACCCGCACGATCCCCGCCCCCGTGCGAAAGCGGACGAGCCACGGACGGGCCTCCTTCGGTTCGTGCCAGGAGGCTTCCCTGAGGGCCGCCTTGACCTCCCCCGCCTGCAGGTCCTCCCCCCCCTCGATCCGGAAGGCAATGTAACGGTTTCGGCCAACACGCTCCTTCACGACCACGGAATCCCCATTACGAGGGCGAGGATGAGAATGAAGTTTGTGGGCGAGCCCGTCTATGTGATCAGGTCCACTTCCCCTTCCATGACCTGGATGTGGGCGGCAAGTAGCCGTGACTATCGCGCTAACATACCGCAACTGTCAAGTCGTGCCCTCACATACCTGCCACGGAGGCGGGGCCATGGCGTGGAAGAAAATAGGAGCTGCCCTCTATTTCGCGGGCACGATCGGTTTCGTTCTTAGCATTGTTGTGATCGTTCTTGCCATGGTTATATTCTTCTTGGATTTCCAGGTGAATGCGGTCGCTCTCCTTGTGTTCTATCCCCTGGTGTCAGGAGTGCTCTGGGGACCGATTCTATGGGCCATTGGACAATTCTTAGTCGCAAGGTCTGAGCAAGAGGATGAGGGGGAGGGCCTCTCGACATAGGTCTTCCGCAGCTACAGCGTCTCATCCCCCCCTATGGTCAAACTCCAGCCGATCCCTGGACTAGGACAAGCCGAATCTCACGTCAGGTGACCTCATCCACACCAATCCCTTCCAGGACGTGGCTCGTGTCCTTCCCCAGCAGGTTCTCCCCCTGGACACCGGTGAGCACCACCAGGACCCGAACCTCCTTCTCCAGCTCCGGATCGACGGAGCAACCCCAGATGATGCGGGCCATGGGGTTCGTCCGCTCGCCGATGAGATGCGCCGCGCGTTCCGCCTCCTCCACGGTAAGGTCCGGACCGCCCACGACCCGGATGAGGGCCCCGCCGACCTGGCTCGCGTCCACCTCACCGAGCAGGGGGGACTGGAGGGCCTCTTCCACGGCCAGGTCCACCCGGTCCTCCTCCCCTCGGGCCTCCCCCAACCCGATCATGGCGACCCCGCCCTCCTCGATGATGGTGAGCAGGTCGCTGTAATCGATGTTGACGAGGCCGGGCTTCGTGACGATCTCCGTCATGCCCTTGATGCTCTGCGTGAGAATCTCATCCGCGACTTTGAAGGCGGCCTCGAGGGGAAGGTCGGGGACGAGCTCCAACAGGCGGTCGTTCTCCACCACGGCCGTGGTGT
>JBHHWA010000048.1:0-7076 GCA_046756285.1 Thermoplasmata archaeon | reverse complement strand
TAAACCTTGTCGCTTGCTATGAAAGATCATATGTAGACTTAGGCCCTCCCGCGGACGGGGGAGTCCATGGAGGAGATGGATAGGAGCGTTCGGCGGCTCGGGGGATTCCCCGACCCGCATGTTGGCTGCATGTAGCGAGACTGCCGCGCTAACAAACCGCAAATGTCAAGGCCTGTCATCGTATGCCAGGAGCGGGGAAGTCTCACGGGGGCACTGAGGATCGCAGGGACCGCTATCCTAATCGCCGGTGTTGTTGCTTTCGTTACTAGTATCGCGATATGGGTGGACTACCTGACAGGAGCGTTTGGTGGAGCTGTGCTGGCTTTGATAGGAAGTATGAGTTACCCTACTGGGGTTGTCTTGGGGCAGGGAGTTCTTTGGGGACCGCTTCTAATGGTTATCGGGTTCGGCTTACGCTATGGTCCGCGCGACGGGCGGAATGGGCCGTGATCTCATCCTAGGTCTTCTGCAGCCACAACTGTCAAGGCATGCCATCGCAGAAGGGATGCGGCGGTAGTCTCATGTCACCGAAAGCAAGGAGGAATTGGGGAGTTGTTGCCCTGGTCTCGGGCATAGTCGTTGTCATTCTTCTCTTTGTCACAGGCGAGTTCGTGGGCTGCCCCCCAGATTGCGTTATGGCGATGCCATTCTACCCCGAAGGGTGGACATCACAGTACGTGTGGATCCCTCTGACAGTCATCCTTGGCGCGGTTCTGTTCTGGGGCGGCCTCATAATGGCGACCTTCTCTCCCCCTTCATCTTAGTCTTCCGTAGTCGTATCGTCGTGTCCCCGAGGTGGTCAAACTCCAGATCGTCCCCGCCTTGACATGCTCGAACCTGCATGCAGGCTGCAAGTCGCAGGCTGTCGCGCTAACACACCGCAAACGTCAAGGTGCGCCATCACATTCCCCGTAGGGGGATGAAATGAAGTATTTACGTTTAGAACCTCCACCACCTTACGCGGAGTGGGGGGTCGCGTCGGGTTTTGCGGGCCTTGTCGTGGCCTTGAGTTTGCTTTTCGCCTTGACGTATCCCAACACGTTCTCCTCTAGCGATTCCTTGATTGTCGGCGTCGCAACTACTTTCGCAGTGATCGCAGCTGTCGGTTGGGTCGTATTGCGCGCTCTGGGCTTGAAGCGGCGGGAGCCCTCGGGGCGTGGCAGGTTAGGGTTGGCTAGCGCCTTGGGCTTCGTCGTGGGTCTGGGCTTAGGCCTCGCTTTCTGGGTCGCTCCCTATTTGTTCTAATAATCCAGGGCCCTCGACGCACTCCGCAGCCACAGCGTCCCATCCCCGATAGGTCAAACTCCAGTCGATCCCTGGACTAGGACCGGCCGAATCTCACGTCAGGTGACCTCATCCACACCAATCCCTTCCAGGTCTTTGGCCCCACGTAGCGGCCTCCTAAGACTCGCCGGCAGATAACGATGGAGCTTTTCTATGGTCCGTGGACAAAAGATCTTGGATTTACACGATGAGGTAACCGCCGTTCACGTGGAGGGTCGCGCCGGTGATGTACCGAGCCTCCTCCGAGGCCAGGTACGAGACCATGGAGGCCACCTCCTCCGGAAGGCCGATCCGACCGAGGGGGATCCGGCGGTTCCTCGCCTCACGGTCGGCCGCCGAATAGTCGGCAATGATGTCCGTCTCGATGGTCCCAGGCGCCACGGCGTTCACGGTGATCCCATCCCGGGCCGCTTCCAGGGCAACGGCCTTCGTGAGGCCCAGCAACCCCGCTTTCGCGGCCGCATAGTCCGCGCCGTGGTCCGTGCCCCGGACGCCGATCTGACTGGAGATGTTGATGATCCGACCCCACGCTGCCTCTCGCATCCTAGGAAGGACGGCCTGGATGCAGTGGAAGGCCCCCGTGAGGTTCACGCCGATGGTTCTCTCCCAGCGCGCCGGCGCCAACCCGTCGATGGTGACCCGCTGGTAGATGCCGGCGTTGTTCACGAGAGTGGCAATCGGACCGAGGGCATCGTGGGCCTTTCGAACCATTCCGCGGACTTCATCCCGCGACGCGACATCGGCCCGGACGACGAGGGATGACCGGCCGAGCGCCTCGATCTGGTCGGCGACCGCTCGTGCAGCGTCCTCGCGCTCCACGTAGTTCACGACGACGTCGTGGCCATCCTCCGCCAACCGGAGGGCCGTCGCCCGCCCGATACCCCGAGAGGCCCCTGTGACCAGGCTGACCCGTGTCATGGCCGAACCGTGCCGGCATGGAATTGCTGACGTTAAGGATTGGCTATCCCTGGGGCGTCAGCTCCACCAGCTCGACGCCTTCCTCGCACATGGGGCAGGTCTTAGGACGGTGTTTGCCGCCCTTCTCGTGGAGGAGACAGTAGCTGGGGCTACCATCGAAGTCCTCCCGCTTCTCCCGCCTGTCCACGATGGTGGCGACGGCCACGACGCTGGAGCCCTTGGACCGGATGTACTCGGCGACGGAGCCGAGGGTTCCTCCCGTCAGGATCGCATCGTCGACCAGGATGACCTGGTCGTCCTCATCGATGTCGATGAAGGGGCGGAAGCCCCACCCGTCGTCGGTCCGGTTCGCCCAGAGAATCCGGTCCGCATCCAAGTGTTCCCCCATCCAGAAGGCGACAGGGATGCCGGCATCCATGGGCGCGATGACCGTGAAACGCCTGTGCTTCTCGAGGCGATACAGGATGCCGGACCGTCGCAGGACCCGGCCGAGGGAGACGCAGAGGATCTTCGCGTCCCTTGAGTTCTGGAGGGCCAGCGGGACCTGGAAGAACCGCTTGTAGTGCAGCTTCGTCCGGGGGAGCCGAAAGTGGCCCTCCTTGAGGGCGCCTGTGGCTCGAAGGATGGCCCAAGCCCGCTCGACCTCTCTCTCGGTCGCGAAGTAACGTTCCACCCTTCCCACCCCGTGCCTGGCTCGTGCGCCCATCGGCTTCCCGCCTTAACCTTTTTCGTGGTGCCGGGCGGGCCACCTCCATGGAAATCACCACCGACTCACCGTTATATATACGGGGGCTCAGATAGTGAAAAGGGGACCGTCGAGAGGGGGACTCAGGCGGG
The DNA here is from genome assembly GCA_046756285.1 of Thermoplasmata archaeon. Lineage (GTDB taxonomy): Archaea > Thermoplasmatota > Thermoplasmata > RBG-16-68-12 > JAJISG01 > JAJISK01. The sequence continues at coordinate 4,037 of JBHHWA010000048.1, read as the reverse complement.
TACGTCGTGGGTGAGGAGGAAGAAGACCGCGAACTCTTCGTGAAGTGTCCGACCTGCGGGCGTATCTCGGAGGGGTGCGAGCACATCAGCGGAGAGGACCTGGCCGCCCTTCGGCGCCTCATCCGAGCGGGGGTGAGTGTCTACGAGAACGAAGAGGCGGCTCAGGAGGATGAGCTCTTCGAGTCGTCGGAGGAAGAGCCAAAGGGCACAGAGCTCTACCAGATTCTCCAGCCGCGCTTCACGCTGGAGGACGTGGTCCTCACGCCGAACACACGCGAGGCGATTGAGGACGCGCTCGTGGAGTTGCGGCACAAGTGGCTTCTCTTCGAGGCCTGGGGACTCTCCGAGGTCATCCGGAAGCGCAAGGGTCTCTCGCTCCTCTTCGCGGGCCCCCCGGGAACCGGGAAGACGATGACGGCGGAGGCCCTCGCCCACGCCATGGGGAAGCCCCTCATGGTCGTGAACTACGCGCACCTGGAGAACATGTGGGTGGGGGAGACGGAGAAGAACATCGAGCGGGTGTTCCACAACGCGTGGAGCGAGGACGCCGTCCTCTTCTTCGACGAGGCGGACGCGGTGTTCCACCGGCGGGGCCAGACGGCGGCTCCGTGGGCGAATCGTGATGTGAACGTCCTCCTCAGCCGGCTGGAGGACTTCCCGGGCATGGTCATCCTCGCCACGAACCTCACCCAAGTCCTGGATCGAGCCTTGGACCGACGCATCGACATCCCGGTGGAGTTTGAGATGCCGGACGCGGGGATGCGGGAGGACATCTACCACAAGCTCATGCCCCGCTTGGCGCCGCTGAGTGGCGACGTGGACTTCGGCGAGCTCGCCCGCAAGCACCGGCTCTCCGGCGGTCACATCCTGAACGTCATCCGCCAGGCCATGCGGTACGCTGCCCGTCGGGACGGGATTCGCCGCATCGTCACCATGGACGACTTGCGGGCCGCCGCGAATCGGGAGGTCGCGAAGGCCCAGGTGATGAACCGCAACCACCTCGACGAGGACGGCGAGGGGGGCCCGGGGAGCCGGGTCGCCTACCACGGCTAGGCCGAGGTTAACGATTAAGAGGCGACGCCTCCCTCCGTTCCTCGCCCATGGGCGTCAACCTTACTCCCATCCTCCAGCCCGTCCTCCTCAGATTGGACGACCTGCGGGGTCGGAGTTTCGCAGTGGATGGCAACAACGTCCTCTACCAGTTTCTCGCCCTCATTCGTCGCCCCGACGGGACCCACCTGACGGACCGCGAGGGGAACGTCACCTCCCACCTCGTGGGCCTCTTTTACCGCACCACCCGGCTGCTCTCCGACTACGCCATGGAGTTGGCCTTCGTGTTCGACGGCAGGCCCTCTGGGCGGAAGCGGGAAGAGCTGCGCAGTCGGCAGCGGGTCCGCGAGAGGGCCAAGGAGGAGTACGATGAGGCCGTGGCGCGGAAGGACTACGCCACCGCTTGGTCGAAGGCGGTCACGTCCACCTTACTGACCCGGGAGATGATTGGCGATGCGCAGCGGCTGCTGTCCTTCCTGGGCATCCCCGTGATCCAGGCCCCAGGGGAGGGCGAGGCCCAGGCGGCCTTCATCTGCGCGAAGGGGGACGTATGGGCGACCTCCACGCGGGACTACGACGCCCTGCTCTACGGCACGCCCCGCCTCCTGCGCTACTTGACCATTGCCGGTCGCGAGTTCCTGCCCAGCCGTCGAACCACGCGGCCCTTGGAGCCGGAGCTCTTGGAAGCCGAAGCCGTGTTTGAGGACCTGGGGATCACCCGAAGGCAATTGATCGACCTCGCCCTCTTGGTGGGCACGGACTACAACCCCGGCGTCCACGGAATCGGGCCCAAGAAAGCGCTGGCACACTTGCGGGACCACGACCGCATCGAGGATTTGCCCGAGGACATCCGTGTACAGCTTCCCGCTGATTACGATGTGATTCGCGAACTCTTCTTGGACCCCCCCATCGAGGAGACGTACGAGATCCGGTCCCGGCCAGTGGACCTTGAGGGGGTTGTGGCCTTCTTGTGCGACGAGAAGGACTTCTCCCGCGAGCGTGTCACCCAGGTTCTGGACCGCCTGCAGGAGAGGGACCGCCGTCCTTCGCTCGAGTCCTTCGAGTCCTGACTGCCGTGAGGCCGACCGCGAAGGCTTAAGGCGCCAGCAGATGTGGACCTGGCGAGATGATTGACTTCCCTTCCTTCCGGGACGAACATCCCGAGTTCTGTCCGGAGGACCGATTACGCGTACCAGGCTTGGGAGCCCCATCCCAAGGGAAGATCCAGAAGGTCAACGACTGGGAAGAGGCGTACGAAGCGGTGACGACGGGGGATCCCTGGGACGACCCGCTCGTCGTTCGCAAGCGCATGCAGGAGTTCGGTGCCGAGGCCTTTGGGCATTACCTTTCCTTTCGTCTCGACCCGGACGGATGGGGGCTCTATCTGCGCGGCGCGCCCCTCGTGGGCCTCGCCAAGGAGGTCTTGCGAGTCCTGAGCCTGGGCTTTCTCGAGCTGGAGGAGCGCGTCCCGCAGGAGAAGGCTCGCGAGGTCGCGTTCAACATGGCCTACGACATCGCCTTCAACCACCTCTCCCTCCACGCGAGTGTCGATGCCTTCGCCGCGCACCATGAGGTGGAGGACGGGGCGGTGTACTATGCGGCGTACCAGGAGGGACCGTATGCGGCGTCTCTGAAGGAGATGACGGGACCCGACGGCTACAATTGGGAGGAGGTCCTCGCCAACGTGGTCTCCCTGCGCTCGTTCCTCAACGCGAGTCAGACGGTGGAGTTTGGGGGGCGCGTGGATTCCTTCTTCAGCGATGAGGAAAAGTTCCGGTGGAACGGCTATCTCATGTCGGGGATGCTCACCAGCGAGCTCACCTATGTCATGCGCCCCTTTCCAACGAGCCACAAGAACTTCACCGAGTTTCTTCGGCGGCGCGGAGAGGTGGGGCCCTACGCCCACATGGCGATTCAATACGACCTCGACACGGAGGCCTTCCACGCCGGCGTTCGCCGACTAGCGGCCCTCCTCTTGCCAGAGGGGGACGTGGCCGAAGCGGAGAAGCAGCTGCTCACCCCAGTGAATCCTCCCGTGTATCTCAGCGTGGAATGAGCGGGGATCGCATCGCTGAGGGGTAAGGTCTCTCCGACTGGTTCCATGCCTCGGAGGCGGGCACCGGCCAAGGCGCCTCCTGGTAGGCCGCGGGCCATCGACGGAGGAGGATTTCCCCGATTAGACCGGTAATGGCCCCCTGTACGTTCAGGCCGCTAGCCGCGCTCACGATTGCCCAGGGCGCTTTCAAGCTCCGGGCGATTCGGGGCAGGGCCTGCAGCGGCTGCCTTCCCCTGAGGCGATCGGCCTTGTTCACAAGGATGCGTGCATCCGGCTTGCCCATGGCACGCCGGACCGCTTGAATCCACGCGGCGACGTTTTTCAAGGTCTGCGGGCGGGTCGCGTCGCAAACCACGAGGACGCCGTCGGCGCGATGGAAGTACACGTCGTATACCACGGAGAAGAGCGTGGGATGGCCCGGCGCGTCCCAAAGCTCCAGATCGACGAGCAGTCCCTGGCCACCGTCCCCGAAGTCGGCGCGCAGCCGCTTTCGGAAGATGCGAGCACGATAGGTCCGGAGGTACCGTCTCTCATGCCGTCGAAAGATGTATCGGGTCACGAGGCACGTCTTCCCGACGGCCGGATCGCCGACGAGGCACAGTTTGACACCCACGCGAGGCGGAACCGGGCCGTCGGGGGTCGTTGGGACGAATCGCAAGCCCATCCCCGTTTCGGCTTGTCTTTAAAGGATTGTCGTTCTCGGTATCGGTAATGAGAATGCGGATGGCCGTTTCCTAGGAACTTGGGGATCCGTCTCCGTGCAATATCCCGCCGTTTCACGCCTGGGTGGTTCGAAATGCTTTTATAACCCCTTCTCATCCCTAGCCCAGCGGGGAAGAGGAGTCTCAGCGTTTGTGAGATCGGTTGCCAAAGCCTCGCCAGCAGAAGGATTTCAAGATAGAGGTGTATAAGAATGGAAGACGCAGGACCA
>JBHHWA010000047.1:0-7086 GCA_046756285.1 Thermoplasmata archaeon | reverse complement strand
GCATTCCGCCTCCGAGGAGTTTCCGGGCACGACGAGCCTCCTCAACGAAGGCGCGCGCGCCCACAACCACGGAACCCACGGGACAAGCAAGCCCCTTGGAAAGGCAGAAGGTGAGGGAGTCCACCCCTTCTGTCAACTGCGATACGGGAACCCCAGTGGCCACGGACGCGTTGAAGATGCGCGCGCCATCCACGTGGACCCGAAGGCCGTGCTCCTCGGCCACACCCGTGATTTCTCGCTGCTGGGTCCGAGGGAGGACGGTCCCCCCGGCGGCGTTGTGCGTATTCTCCAGGCACACGACCCGCGTTCGGGGGAAGTGGACGTTGAGGGGGCGGAGGGCTTCCTCGACCTGCTTCGCGGTGAAGGTGCCGTGGTGGCCCGGGAGGGGCCTGGGGATGAGCCCCGCGACCTGGGAGAGCCCCGCCACCTCGTTGTTGTAGATGTGCGAGTCCGCTTCCAACACGACCTCGTCGCCCGGATGACTCTGCGCCAGGAGCGACACAAGGTTCCCTTGGGTCCCGCTGGTCACGAGGAGCCCCGCTTCCTGCCCCAGCATCTCGGCGGCCTTTTCCTGGAGCCGGTTGACCGTAGGATCCTCGCCAAAGACGTCATCCCCCAGCTCCGCCTCCGCAATGGCCTCCCGCATCCGAGGCGTCGGGAGGGTGACCGTGTCGCTTCGGAGGTCGATGTATCCCATCGCCCCGTATCACGCGAGGCGGCTACTTAATCGTGCGCGGGACGCCTCGCGGTCCTAGCGGGCGATGGCCTTGACGCTCGCGGCCGCCAGGAACAGGAGGGCGACCATGCCCCCGTAGGTGCTGGTGAGGACGAGAGAGGTGTTCAGGGCCGCTTGTGTAACGAGGAAGCCGTCGATGGCAGGGATGGCCCAGGCGGCCAGGGCCACCAGGGTTCCGAGCATGGCGAGAGGGCCGAGCATGGCCCGCAATAGGCCCGCCTTCCGGTCCATGAGGTAACGCCGCTCCCGCACGGCGGAGATGACCTCCCGGACGTCACTGCTCAGGGCGGCCCGGGTCTCCTGCACGGCGACCGTCTGCTGGACCTGGGGTCCGCCGGTGTCCTCTTCCACGAGGATGGCGTCCAGGAGGTCGTCCAGCTCTTTCTCCAGGTGATCCCCCGCGGCCCGTTCCTCTTCGAAGTTCGCCGCATAGGCCTGGCCGACGAACTCCTCGTCGATCCGAAATTCCAGGTCGTCGCTCCACTTGATGGCGGACCAGCCCAGGCGGTTGTTGAGGACGCCCAGGGTCCGGTCCTCCAGGCTCGTGGCGGCCGAGGAGGTGTTGAGCATGAGAAGGAGGACCCCCGTGACGACGATGGCCAACAGGACGCCGATGCCCTGGACCACGGTGGTGTAGGTAGTGAGGGACAGCGCCTGGCCGTAGTTCAGGCCCAGGTCTGCAGCGAAGATAAAGGACCCGGCCGCGACGGCGGCGAACAGTCCCCAGAACAGGACGTTCAGGATGCGGATGGACGGCTGGGAAGTGCGAGCGCGGCCACGCCTCATGCCAACGGATTCAGGGCCTTCGGAGCGGTAATAAACCTTAGGCCGTCGTTCTCGGCCTCGATAACCGCGCCTTCGCTAGCCCAGCTCCCGTCCCAGGAGGGCGAAGCGGGAGAGCAAGGCCTCCAGCTGGATCCGGTCGTTGCTCCCCTGGATCAGGCGGTAATCGGCTTCCCCCACTCGGTCCACCATCTCCACCTTGACCCGGTCGGGCACGTTTAGGTCGTAGACAGCCCGGTAGATCTCCCGGAGGAGGTCCTCGGCCGCGAGCCCGTATTCCAGGAGGAGGTCATCGAGCATGCCCCGGGCCCCGAGGAAGTCCCCCGTGAGGGCGGTCTCCACGAGCTTTTTCACCTCCTCCGGCCGGGCGGCGCTTGCGGCCCGGTACAGGGAGTCTGCGTCAATCGTCGTCGAGACGGCCGCGGCGACCTGGAGGGCGTTGGTCGCCTTCCGCAGGTCCCCCTGGGCGACGTAGACCAGGGCGTCCATTCCCTCTTCCGTCACCTTGAGGTCTTCCTCCTTCGCGATGCGCGTCATGTATTCCTGGACGTGCTCGGGCTTGAGGGGGCGAAAGCGGAACACGGCCGTGCGACTCTGGATGGGCGGGATGATGCGGCTGGAGTAGTTGACGGAGAGGATGAAGCGAGCGGTACGGGTGTAGAGTTCCATGGTTCGACGGAGGGCGGCCTGCGCGTCGTTGGTGAGGTGGTCCGCCTCGTCGAGGAAGATGATCTTGAACCCGCCCTCCCCGATGGGAGCCATCCGGGCCTGGTTCTTGATCGTCGTGCGGACGACGTCGATGCCGCGGGCATCGCTGTTGTGAAGCAGAACCGGCGTGGTACCGCCCCAGAACGTCTGACTGCCGGGGACAGTGACGTCGTAGACATCACCGTCATATCGCTGTCGTCCGACGTCAGTAACTTGCACCGGATAGAGGGACGAGTTCAGTATCCGCAGGATTCTCGAAGCGTAGATATCAGAACGGGTCGGTTTGAGCTGTGTCAGTTTCCTGAGGACTGCACTCCTCGACATCCGCTTCGACTTCTTGGCGTACAAGGAGTGCCTGAGGAAGTAGGTCTCCTGCAAACCCAGGCGACGAAAGAGTTCGTGTACGAGTTCGGAAGGGACCAAATCAGGCAGGTAGTGGGCAAGGGGGTGCTTCGCGGGCCATAGGAGCCGCGATTCCGTCTGAAAAGTGCTGGAGTGGAGCCCCGAAAGGCGGCCCAGCCATGCGACGTCGACCAACGCATCTTGCGAACGGGAGGAATAGCGCACGTACCTCCCCCATTCCCCTGATGCATCTCCCAGGTAACCCTTTAGGAAGCTCTTGCGAATCTCCGGCTCGGCTGCGAAGATGAAGGTGGGGACGCGTTTGGCTCGCGCGCTCTTTCTCTCTCCCCTGTTGTAAAAGTGATGGCGGAAGAACCTCCCTAGCTGGGTATTCAGCGTGCGGACCTGCATGGAAGTGTATCGGCTTCTGTCGAATCCAGACGGAGCCACGAAAAGCGTAGGGCGCAGGCCGAGTTCGCTATCTATGATGAGGGCGGCCCTTTCGGCGACCGAGAACTCCTCCGGGTAGCCAACCGTGAATACCAGGCCTCCGGCCGTATCGCCCTTATGCATGATCGAACAGCCCTCGGCCAGATAGAGCCCCATGAGCCACGACAGCCGGCGATTCAGATCCAACATCTCGTAGAATCGCATGTTTCTCTTCTTCGACCTCGGTTTCAAGTAGGGGCGGAGGTCCCGGAGTCTCGAGAACTCCAGAAGAGAGGGTCTCTGGGCGAAGCCCGCCAATTCCTCCGCGAAGCCGATGAGGAGATCGCCGGGACGGAGCGCATCCGCCCGCCTTGATCTGATGCCCCCCACTCTGTTGAACACCATGACGGAGTGGTCCGGACTCGTCCGGACGTATCCCCCGTCGTAACGGACGGTGATCAGTTCATTGCAGGGATGGCGTGACAGCAGGGTGGCCGGTAAGAACCGAACGCGGTATCGCTGATCCACCGAAAGGATGTCGAAGTCGCTCAGCTCTGAGTACTTCTCATCGCCCCCGTCGAAGTTCTCTCGCGCGATCGCTCCAAAGGTCGTGCGTTCAACCTGGCCGTGAATCCGTACAAGGCACGGCGTTTCCGGAGCCACACTAGCATTTGTCTGTGCGAAGTTGATCCGCCAATCCTCCCCGAACAGCTCCCGGGCCAGGGCGATGGCGGAGGTGGTCTTCCCTGTCCCAGCGGGTCCGGCAAAGAGGAGGTGGGGGAGGCTCCCGGTCTTCACGTACGCCTTCAACCGGTCCACGATGTCCTTCTGATTGACGACCTCCCCCAGGTTCCTGGGTCGGTACTTCTCCACCCAGACCTCTTCCATCCCGGTTCCGCCGAACGATGGGAGAGTCGGTTAAAAACCCTATTCAGAGAGGACCGAAACTGGAGACCGGGCGACTGGGTCGAGGGTAGCGTCCCGGCACGATTCCCGCTCGTAGTTCGGAGAGCACCTGGGAGATCCGGTTCAAGACGGTAACCTGCTCGCTCCCCGCGAAGAGCAGGCCGACTGCTCTGCGGTCATCGTCGACCACCAAGGCCCCGCTGTCGCCCCCCTGCGACATGTCCGTCGTGATGATCTGGTCCGTGAAGAGGGCCTCCCGCCCCTCCCCGTAGCGGATGGTGACGGTGGCATCCAGGAGCATCACCCGACCGCGCGTCAGGCCTGTGGTTCTGCCACTTTTGCGCACATCCTGACCAATGAAAGGTGCCGCGACGCCCTCGACCGGGCCAATGCGCGACAGGTCCCCGCGGAGATCGCCCACGCTAACGGGCCGCGCGAGGGCGCAGTCGACCTGGTTCCGCCGGGGAAACAACGGACTCAGGATGCGTAGGATGCCCCGCCATCGCCATCGGAGGGGGACGAAGTCCGAGAGGTGGGCGATGACGTCCTCGGGGTCGCGTCCTCCGTCCTCCGGGGCGGGCTGGAGGATGGGGTCCCCCACGGCTCCCCGTCCCGAGTCCGATAGGATGTGGCTATTGGAGAGGATGAAGGGCTCCCCGTCCCGGCGGACGACGCAGCCCAACGTCCCCGCGCTCACGTTCGCGTGGGCGAGGCTCACCCCCCCGGGCGCGGGACGCCATCGGTCCACCGGCCGGCGTATCACACGCAGCCGCTGCCCGAGTGCCTCGAGCTCCCCCGCCTCCACCACGTCGGTCGAGATGTCGTTGATGCGCTTCGGGATCCGCTCTCGGGGTGCCAGCTCGGCCTCGGGCAGTTTCTCGCGAACGAGGACGACGAGACACAGCTCGTCGGTCTCCTCCCCGCCGACCGTCTTCTTTCCTACGGCCAGGCCGACGACGTTGCGCTTGCGGAGGAGTCTGCGCTCATGCCGTGCCTTCGCCTTCTGGATCTCGGCCCACGTCATCCGAATCGCCTCCCTCCGGTTTTACGGAGAAGGCGGAGACCTCGAGAAGTCCCTCGCCGGTGCGGCCTCCGATGACGGTCCCTGAGAAGCGAACGACCAGGTTCCCGAACAAGCCAACGAAGAGGCCAATGCCATACCAGGGCAGCAGCTGTTCCGCGTAGAGGAACTTGACAATGGTGGACCCCATGATCACGGAGATGAAGGTCCCGAAGGCTCCCCAGTGTACCTTGTAGCGCCGGATGGCGAACATGAGGAACCAGCCCAGGGTGATTCCCCAGAGGAGGATGCCCAGTTCCGCGATGTCCAACCGCTTCCCTCGTTCCTCCGTCTCCTCCGAGGATGGAAAAACCCTCCTCCCCCGTTCTCACGACTGATAAGCCGACGGGTATCAGCCGCCGGCCGCGAGGAGGAGGTGGGCCTGGTGCACCTTTGCGAGCCCGTACCCGTAGTAGTCGTCGTGGGGGGATCTCTGCCCCCCGTAGGGGGTGGCCGTCTGCATCAGGGCCACCTTGGTCGCCACGACGGCGGACGCGCCTATCTTGTTGACCTCTGGATGGGCCTGTAGCAGCAGGGCCAACATCCCGGAGAGGAGGGCCGCCGAGGCCGACGTACCGGTCATGGCGGTGTAGGAGGCGCCGCCCGTCGTCGTGAACAGGCCGACGCCGGGGAGTGTGAATTCCGGCTTCCGGTTCGGGTCCACGCGGGGCGGGCTCTGGAGCGGGCTGTTGTTCCCCTTCGAGCTGAAGGGGGCGATCTCGAGGTCGCGGTCCACCGAGCCTACCGCGATGACCAAGGGCTCGTTGGCGGGTGTCCCCACGTCCCCATCGTCCTGGAGGCCATCGTTCCCCGCCGAAGACACGACGAAGATGCCGGCCTCAGTGGCATTCCGAGCCGCCAGCGCCGCGGCGTTGGTCACGAAAGGCGTCTTCTGGGCGCCCAGGGAGAGGGAGATGATGTCCGCCCCTTCCTGGGGGTTGCCATCCCCGTTGGGATCCGTGCAGTACCGGATGGCCCGGCCGATGGTGTCCGAGCTGCCAGTGCCGTCGGCACGCAAGGCCTTCGCGACGATGAGGGAGACCCCGGGGGCGATCCCTTGTACGTTGCCCTGACCGATGATGAGTCCGGCCATCGCCGTGCCATGGCCGCTGTCGTCGTAGGGAAGGAGCTCGCGATTCACCAGGTCGTTCCAGGCGACCAGCTGGGCATTCGCCAGGTCCGGATGGAGGAGGTCAATGCCCGAGTCCACGAGGCAGAGGGTGACGCCGTTTCCGTCGTACCCAAGGGCGCGCAACTGATCTGCGCCGGTAAGCCCTGCAATCCATGCATAGTCCTCCGACAGGGTCGGTCCCGTGAGCGGGAACTGAAGGACCCCCGTCGACGCGAGAACCGCCAGAATGGTGGCCGCGGCCGTGAGGGACGAAGCGATGACGACGGCCTTCTTGGTCCGTTCCCAGCGTACTTGGCCCCGGACGCGCCGGGCCGAGTCATTCAGCCGTTTCACCGATGGGACCTCCCGACCTCCGGAACGACGGGGAGGGACTCCTCGTCCGGAGGGGCTCCGTCGTCTCCATGCCCCCCTTCGGCTCGACCGGATGGCGTGACCCAGCCCAATCGATCCAGCTCCATCGCCTTGAGGACGCGAACCTGTGCAGGCTCCTGCCGCCGGGATAACCCCTCAATCGCACGGAGCCGCGGAAGGAGGCCAGTGCCGTTGGCCTTCTGAATTTCAAGGCCCGGGCGTCGATTCACCTCGAGGACCAGGGGACCGTGCCGCGCGTCCAGGACCACGTCGACGCCGGCGAAGCCTAGGCCGGAGAGTTGCTGAGCCTCGGCGGCGATCTCCAGGATCTGTTCCCAGAAGGGCACCTCGAACCCGGTGAGCCGCGCCCCCGTGTCGGGGTGTCGGCTGACGATCTCACCTTTCCACGTGCCAAAGCTGACGGTTCCTGTGGCGAGCTCGACCCCCACTCCCACCGCCCCCAGGTGAAGGTTGGCTTTCCCTTGGGACTCCAAGGTCGGGAGGCGCAGCATGGCCATGACCGGGTGCCCCAGGAGGCACAGGATCCGCACGTCGGGGACCCCCTTCGGGGCGAACGGGGTGACGAACTCGTGGGGGGTCAGCAGGGCCTCGATGAGGACCTCGTCCCCCTTCTCGAAG
>JBHHWA010000046.1:0-7116 GCA_046756285.1 Thermoplasmata archaeon | reverse complement strand
ATGTTGTGATCCTTGGAGCCGGTGAAGTACAGGAGGCCGGCCCCGTAGCTGTCCGCGGCGAGCACGCGGAGGTCCGCCTGCATGCCATCCGTCAGGATGACGGACGACTTCGTGTTCCCCTGGAGGAGGACCTCCTGCACGTCCGGCATCCCCGTGAAGGCCAACATGACCTCCGCGGGCTCCGAGGACGTCACGAGGATGTCGATGTCGCCAATGGTCTCCCGCATCCGGCGCAGGCTGCCCCCGATGGCAATCTGGTCGACGGGGGCGTGTGTTTCGAGGTAGGTCACGATGCCCTCGGCATCCGGGAGGGCCCGCCCCAGGATCCGTCGCCGCTTGTAGGCCTCACGAAGCTCGATGCCCCGGAGGATGTTCTCCGCCTTCTTCGGACCGAGTCCCTTCACCCCGTAGAGGCGACCCGATTCCGCCGCCTCCTTCAGCTCTTCGACGGTGGAGATGCCCAGGCGATCATAGAGGAGCTTCGTCGTCTTCGGTCCCACGCCTTGGATCCGCATGATCTCGACGAGCCCCTCGGGAACCTCCGCCTTGAGCTTCTCGTACGCTTGGACCTCCCCGGTCTCCAGGTACTCGGCGATCTTGGCCTCGAGGGCCTTCCCGATGCCCGGGATCTCGCCGACGAGGTCCTCTCGCCAGAGGTCCTCCACGTCCTGGCTCATGCCCTCGATGTTACGGGCGGCACGCCGGTAGGCGCTGGGCTTGAACTCGACGCCTTGAAGTTCCAGGTAGTCTGCCATCCCAAAGAAGATGCGGGCAATTTCCTGGTTCTTCATCCCTCGCTCAACTCTGAGGCGGCCCTAATAGCTTTTCCAGAGAGGGACACGCAGCGGCACTCGTAAGAGGCTATTTGGGCACTTATGCCCAATTGGGCATAGGGACTGGAGGACGCTCAAAGCTCGCGCACCGGACCCAACTCTGCTTCTGTCACGACGTATTGGAACCCTAAGTTCCGCAGGAAGCTCGTGAGTTCTTCCATCTCACTCCGTCCCAAGAAGAGGACCGATTGACCAACATAGCGAACGCCCTCTCGATCCACCAAGCCCGTGTAGCGGTACGTCTTTCCGTCATTCGACAACGAGTATCCGTAGACATACCGCTTTAGTCGAGCTGATGCGGATGCATCCCTGCTTTCGACATCCCACGTGACCAGGAAGCCTCGGAGTCTGTTGGTCCGCTGCCGTCTCGCGCGAGCCACCGACCGCCCTTCTCCCGTCATATTATGCCCAATTGGGCATAGCGAGGAACGGGTAATCCCCTCCGAGGGAGGTCACCGAAAGTATCGGTCTCTCGAAGTCCGCATGGGCCGTTCTCGGGCGAGATAATAGAGCGCAAAACTATAGGAAAAGAGGCAGCCTTCCACGGTCCGAGCTGACTCGATGGACGCTCGAGGGATACCAGAGGACTTGCTTGCCTTCTTCCGGGGGACGGGAGGCCACTCCCTCATCGTCAAGGGCTCGGCGGGGACCGGCAAGACGACCCTCGCCCTCCAACTCATCGAGGAGCTCGACGACATCCCCGGGTCCTACTATCTCAGCCTTCGGGTCTCCGACACCTCCCTCTACCGGCAGTTCCCCTGGCTCCAGGCAAAGGTGCGCGAATCCGAGCTCATGAAAATCGGGCAGCGCTTCCTGCGAAGCTTCGACGAGCTGAGCGACGAGGAACAGGAGCGGATCCGCCAGGCGCGGAGTCTCCTCCGGGAGGTCTCCGAGGACGAGGTCCGCGTGAGCCGCGTCGACCGGACGGAGCTGAACAAGCTCGAAGGGCGCGTCGAGATGGGGCAGGAGGGCGGTGACATCTACGAGGGGGTGGAAGGCGGGGAGGTCACGGACGAGGGAGTCATCTTCGACCTCCACTCCGACCTGCCGGAGATGGACATCGCGTACGAGGCGGTGGACAAGAACCTCCCACAGAAGAGCCTCCTGGTCATCGACAGCATCGACGCCCTTAGCGAGCGGTACGGCATCCACCCGGCAAAGCTCATCAACACGATTCAAAAGGACCTGGTGGAGAACAGCAACACGAACGTGGTGTACATCCTGGAACAGGGGGGCATAACGAAGCTGGACTACCTCGGCGACGGGGTGGTGGACATGCGGGACGAGGAGGTCCAGAGCCGGCGGCTCCGCCTCATCGCCGTGGAGAAGCTGCGGGGCCGGGAGATTGCGCAGCACAAGCACGTGATCACCCTGAAGGATGGACGGATCACGGCGTTCCCTCAGCGCCCCCCCGCCGGCCCCGGCCGGCGTCGCCGGTGGAAGGCTCGGAGAGACCTCGGCAAGCGTCTCTCCACCGGACACGAAGACCTCGACGCCCTCATCGGCGGGTTGGAGCGAGGCGGCGTTCTTGCCCTCCAGACGGACGCACGGGTCCCCGACGCCTTCGTGGACCCCCTCCTCATCGGCTTCGTCTCGAACTTCATGCGGAAGCGCCGGGGGGTGGCGTACGTCCCTCCCCGAAAGGTGGCGGCCGACGACGTTCGGGACGCCCTGAAGCCGTACGTGGGAGCCCCCGCCCTCGACCGCTACCTCAAGGTCTTCGAGGCAGCCCCCCTCGGGACCCTCGAGAGCAGCACCGCTGCCCTCCAGATGGAGGGAGCCGACGTGGAAACGGATCTTCGGTGGAGCACGATTCAGTACCACCTCGCGGACGCGCGCCCGCCCCTCCTCTCCCTCCTGGCCTTCGACACCTTGGAGGCCGTTTACGGGCCGGATGTGGCCTCTCGGCTGACGGGACACCTGGCCGCGATTCGCAAGTCCAAGGACGTGTTCGTTGGCCTCACCGCCGCCGACTCCCCCTCCGCCGAGGCCCTGGCGAACCTCGCCTCCGTCCACCTCCGCATCGAGAACGTGGAGGGCGCCATCCTGCTCTACGGGGAGAAGCCGTACACCCCCTTTCACAGCCTGTCCTACGACTCGGAGGAGGGCTTCCCCCGGGCCCGACTCCTCCCCATCGTCTGACCCGTTCCGGGTCAGAGAGTCTCAGGCCTGATAACTGAATAGAAATAGGTTTAAATTGACCTTCGCAACAACCCCCGATGCGGGAGAAGGATATTTCGCGTCTCCTAACGGATGATTACGCGGAACGGATTCTCGTCGCAACCCATCAACGCGCAAAATCCGTCCAGGAGATCAGCGATCGGTACGACATCCCCATTGCAGCGTGCTACCGCAAGGTGCACGAGCTCGAGGATGCCGGCTTTCTCCGATGCTCCCGTATCGTCACCACCCCCAAGGGCAAGGCCATGAAGCTCTACCAGGCCACCCTGAAGAAGGCCCAACTCCGGTTCGAGTCAGGCTCCTTCCAGGTCCGCTTCGAGTTCGACCACGACTCCCAGATGAACGGGAAGTGGATCGAGCTCAACTCCGCGCTGAACTGATCGGCCCCCACTTTTCATAGCCCTCCCTGTTCCCCTAGCCGATCGCTTGACTAGGCGGGAAGGCTTAATTAGGCGGCGCCCGCCTATTATTCCCTGAGACTCTTCCGAGGTACCTTCCCGTGCTTTACGATGTCATCATCCTAGGATCCGGCCCCGCCGGACTCACGAGCGCCGTCTATGCCACCCGAGGGAACCTCAAGACCCTGGTGGTGGCGGGATTCGAATACGGCGGGCAGCTCATGCTGACCACCGACGTGGAGAACTACCCGGGCTTCCCGGACGGCATCCAGGGTCCCGACCTCATGGACGTGATGATCAAGCAGGCTGAGCGTTTCGGGGCGGAGTTCCTCTACGAGAACGCGACGGAGGTAAACTTTTCCGACAGACCCTTCACGGTCAACGTCGGGGACAAGGTCTACGAGGGCCGCAGCATCATCATCGCCACCGGCGCCTCGGCGAAGTGGCTCGGGCTGGAATCGGAGAAGCGCCTCATCGGCTACGGCGTCTCCAGCTGTGCCACCTGTGACGGCCACTTCTTCCGAGAGATGGACCTCGTCGTCGTGGGAGGCGGGGATACGGCCATGGAGGAGGCCCTCTTCCTCTCCAAGCTGGCGAAGCACGTGACGGTCATCCACCGGCGGGACGAGCTCAAGGCGAGCAAGATCATGGCGGAGCGGGCCTTCAAGAACCCGAAGATCGACTTCCTCTGGGACTCCACTGTCCTCGAGGTGCTCGGCGAGGAAAAGGTCTCGGGGGTTCGCGTCCAGAACGTGAAGACGAAGGAGACGCAGGACATCCCCGTGCAAGGAGTCTTCATCGCCATTGGCCACGTCCCCAACACGAAGATCTTCGAGGGTCAGATTGACATGGAAAAGGGCTACATCACCGTATACGATTCCACGAAGTCCAACGTCGAAGGCGTCTTCGTGGCCGGGGACGTCCATGACTACCGCTACCGGCAGGCGGTCACCGCGGCGGGTTTCGGTTCCATGGCGGCCATGGACGCGGAGAAGTGGCTCGAGGCCCAGGACGCGTGAGGCGAGTCGCCCGGTAGGCCTTCCTAAACGCACTGGAAGAGGACGGGCAGCGGGTTCAGAGGGATGACGCGCGAGGTCACGGTAGCGCGAACCGACGAGCTGCGGCCGGGCGAGGCGCGGGTCGTGGAACGCGAGGGCCTCTTCCTTGCGCTCTACAACGTCGACGGGACCTTCTACGTCACGGACAACACGTGCATGCACCGCGGCGGGCCTCTGGGGGACGGGTTCCTGGAGAGAACGGTCATCACAT
The DNA here is from genome assembly GCA_046756285.1 of Thermoplasmata archaeon. GTDB lineage: Archaea > Thermoplasmatota > Thermoplasmata > RBG-16-68-12 > JAJISG01 > JAJISK01. The sequence continues at coordinate 2,435 of JBHHWA010000046.1, read as the reverse complement.
GCCCTTGGCATGGGTGGCAGTACGAGGTGCGAACGGGGGAAAACCTCGGGAGCCAGAAGCTCCGGGTAAACACGTACCCCGTCGTTGTGGAGAACGGAGAGGTCAAGATCCGACTCTGACCCGGCCAAGAGGCGACCGAAGGCAGCGCTTAGGCCTTTGTGCGATGGACTTCGATTCGATGCTCGCCGAGCTCTTCGGCCGATTCATACAGAATGTTGCATTCGCCGCAATCGTAGATGTGCTCGCCGTGCACCTCGGACTTGTGCAACCTGTAGTCCCGGGTCGTCCTATACTCCACCCCGCAACACGAGAGGTACTCACGCATGTGACGCAGAGTATCCCGCCACGCATAAACCCCGCCGTGCCCCGCCGATTAACGGATTCCACCCCCGGCAGAGCTGGACCCCTCGTTCCCGTTGCGTGATAATTGGACCGGAACGCTTAAATAACGAACACCAGCATCCGCCGTTTCCCTCATGGATGGGATGGTGGAGAGAGGGCCTATGAATCCTTTACAGGCATCACAACTTCTTACGGACGAGTACAGCGCAAAGATCCTGCTGGCCACCTACAAGCGAAAGATCAGCGCCCAGGAGATCAGCGCCCGGTATGGCATCCCCATCGCGGCCTGCTACCGGAAGATTCGGGTGCTCGAGGAAGCAAGCCTCATCGAGTGCGTCGACCGGGTCCTCACGCAGAAGGGGAAGCGCAAGAACCTCTACACCTCGAAGTTGCGGAACGCCTACATCTTCTTCGAGAGCGGGCGATTACGTGCCCGCTTCCAACTCATCACCGGCGTCGTTAAGGACTTCGGCGGCGACTGGACCGGCGTGGACGTGCTCGAAGAGTAGGCCACGTGGGATTCACCCACTCCCCCACTTCCGCCGCCTGATTCTCTGTCTTGATAACAGGGTCTGACCCTTTAAGTACGCTCAAGACCAGACGATTTCCTCATGAGGATACGCTTCCGGAAGATCCTCCCAGACGGTCGGAGCGTCCGGTTCGAGAAGGAGAAGGACACCCTGACCCTGAACATCATCGTCTGGAAGGATCGAGTCCGAAGCGGCGCGAGCTGAAAACCGGCGGACGTTCGCCCGCCTACTCGCCTAAGGGTCGAATTCTCGTCTGTGCCCCCCGTCCCCCTTCTCTCCATTGACGCTTTCACCGGCTGCTCCTCGCCTTCTTTGGTACCATCGCGTGCGGGTTTCCTTCCGAAACATGCGGCAACGAAGAGGTGGTGTCTCGGTGTTGGCGGACCGACTAGCGAGGTTCTCCTGTCCTAGGGCCCCGCGTTCACCTCGGCGCCCGAGCCGAGGAGATACCCGTCGCCCTTCCGGCTCGCCGTGCCGTCCTGTGCGAGCTCCTTGAGGGTGCCCTCGATCAGATCGGGTGCGAGGTCGAGTTGGAAGCCCGATCGAAGGGCGTCCTTGATCTCCGCAACGGGCCGTGCGGTCCCGTCAAGGGCCTTTGGCACGATGGTTCGCAGGTCTTCGTGCAGGTTCCACGGGAAGATGAACCAAGCCCACTCCTCCTTCGGAACCTCGACCTCGTAGAAATCGGGGGTGACCTTTGAGTGGGTGATGTGCAACACCGTCGCGCTACGGAGCTCAGAAGGTCTGGCCTCGGCCACGTGCCGCAATGCGAGTGCGAGGCTCTCCCCCGTGTCCGTGATGTCGTCCACGAGGAGGACCCTGTTCTCGGAGATATCGACGGTGAGTCCCTGGACGAGACGCGCCCTGCCGTCGGGCTGCGCCGTGACGCCCCAGTGTTCGACCTTGACGGCGTAGAGCCGTTTGATCGCAAGCAGGTCGCACAAAAGTCGCGCGGGGAGCCACCCGCCCCGGGTCAGCCCGACGATCACATCGGGGTCGAAGTCACTCTCCCTGATCTTTGCCCCCAGACCGAACGCCCAGGTCGCGATCTCGTCCCAGGTTACAATCCGGCATCGAAAGGTGTCATCCATCGTGTCGTCCCTGGTCCTGAGCGTGCTGCCGTGCGCCTCAGACCTCCGCGCCTTCGAGCGCCCTCGCACAGACGCATCCGCGCTCTTCGGGGATGGTAGGAACCGCCTTCGCAAGCAGCGCCTGCGACTTGCTCTGGTTCTCGGCGATGGTCTTCATGATCCCCGGGACCTCCACTGGTTTCTCCGCCCAGACGTCGTAGTCCGTGACCATGGCGATGCCGAGGTAGCAAATCTCCATCTCTCGCGCGAGCTGCGCCTCCGGGCAAGCCGTCATGCCGATGATTTCCGCGAATTGGCGAAACATCCGACTCTCCGCCCGGGTCGAGAAACGCGGGCCCTCGATGCACGCGTACGTGCCCGTGTCGTGAACGGGAAGGTCGAGGTTCCGTGCGTGGCCCGCAAAGTGCGTGCGCAGGGTCGGGCAGAAGGGATCGGCGAGGGAGACGTGGACGGTCTTCCCCTCGTCGTAGAA
>JBHHWA010000045.1:0-7134 GCA_046756285.1 Thermoplasmata archaeon | reverse complement strand
CAGGTGATCATGAGGGCGCCCCGCCTGCCGTGCTGGCCGATGGTCCCCGTCGTCGTGCTGAACAGCTCCATGAAGCTCACGGCGCCCGAAGAGGTTCGGGCGGCGTTGTGTACGGGTGTCCCCCTGGGGCGGAGAACGCCGATGTCTACCCCGTTCCCGCCGCCGAAGGAATAGGTCCGGGCGGCCTTCTTGCACCACTCGAAGATGGCCTCGAGGCTGTCTTCCTCAATCCGGGTGAAGTAGCAATTATGACAAAAGAGCCCACCGGCCGAGAAGGCATGGCTTGCCTCGACGCTCGCGTCGAAGACCGGGACAGCCCTCCCCGAGGGCTTGACTCTCTTGACCCGGGCGGACCAGATGTCGTCCTTGAACGGGGCGTACCGTAGCGCCGCTTCCGCCCTCTCGGCCTTCGCTGGGTGGGAGAAACCAATACGCTGGGAGAACGTCTCGAACGACCTGCGGGTGATGTGGAGACGGTGGGGGGCCTTGCACTCATAGACGCCCGCGGGAAACGAGCTGAGAATCGTTCTCTCCGGGTGAGAATAGATCACGGACTTGACGCCGAAGGCGAGGAGCATCACCTGCACCTTTTGCAGCAGCCCCAGGTCGGACTGTGTGAGAACGATCGATCGATATCCACTTTGGGGTCGGAACAAAACGCTCCCGTCGGCATCGAAGATTCCCCGAAGGAAGCCGGCGATGTAGACACTCGACTGTCGGAGCACCTCTTCCGTCACGGTCTTCTCGCCGTGAGAGATGCCAACGGACTCCAGATCCTCCGCCCATGCCTTGCTGTTCAGCAGAAGGTATCCGCCACGGGTACGCACGGTTCCGCCATATTGGGTGGCCACCTCGTGAATCGGGACTTCGGCCTTTCGGTCGAACAGCCGAATGTTGGCGACACTGAACTTGCTCCCCGCGAACGTCCCGTCTCCGACAAACAAGCCGGCGGCATAGCCACGGGTGAAGTCGTCGGGTTCCGGCGTTCCGAAGGCTCGTCGGTCGTAGGACAGGGCAATTCGGTCTCCCTCGGACAAACTCTCGGCCCGCACCCACCGACCGTCCTCTAGCCTAAAACGGTGATCTGGGGTGCACTCGGCCTCGTATCCCTCGCGCGTGCGAATGACTACCGTCTCTCGGTATCCGGTGAGCTTGGCTCGTGCTGGTCGAGACTGACCGTCGATCCGAACGCGAAACGGTGCCTCCATGGATGCGAGCTCCTCCAGCGAACGGAGGCCGTCATCGGTGTGAACGATGGTCTCGCCCACGAGACAATTCGTCATCGTGACGTTGCGCGGATTACCCGCACCATGCAGGACGCGTCCGCCAGGCACGAAACGAAAGTCGGACAAGAGCCAAGAGAACTCCTTGAACCAGCGCTCAGGATCCTCCTCCGTCTCGGCCAGGGGCCGGGCGACGCGCTCCCACATCTGCTCCGGGAGGGTCTCAACGAGGCGATCCTTTGGGTCCCACAGGGCGTACTTCTCGATGAAACAACGCGCTCGGAGCTCGTCGCCCCCAAAGTAGTCCAGTGCCTCCTGCGGGAGGTCCTCAATCCGCCGTCTCACAGCCACGTCTGCCATTCACATGCCTCGTCAAGATAAAAGATGGAGTCGCCTCGGCCAGGGGGAACTCGCTAGACACCGACACCCCACTCCTTGCCCAATGAAGGGTAAACCCCCGCCATTCGACCTCCGGTTAAATGCGTTTTTGACACGGGTCTTTTATCGGAAGGCCCACCCGGCCGCGCCTCCCTCCGCCTACGTACCTGGGAGTGATACCAGGCCTTTCACCGACCTCCATATCGGGTCGGCTACCGAATACCAACCGGGTTCGGGACCGTATCTGTGGCACATGAGGAAAAAGGCGGCGGGGGTCAAGAGGGTGTGCCTCGGGGGTCGGTGAAACTGCTTGGCTAGACGAAGGGGGGTTTCGTTGCCTCCGCATGCAATCGCTTCCCCCGGACCTCGACCTCGAGGGGCTGGCCGGGCGTTCTCGCCCCGTCCTCCAGGTAGCCGATGCCGATCCCGACGCCCAGGGTGGGCGAGAGCGTGGCGCTGGTGAGCGTGCCCACCCTCCGGTCCTTCTGCCAGACAATGTACCCAGGCCGGGGGACCCCGCGCTCGCGGAGGCGTATGCCCTGGAGTCGTGGGTAGCCCGTTTCACCCTTCTGCGCCCGAAGCGCCTCCCGGCCCACGAAATCGTGGTCCCAATGCACGAGTCGCTCATACCCGACCCCGAACGGGGTCTGGCTCCCGTCAAAATCTTGCCCGGAGAGGAGGTACCCCTTTTCCAACCGTAAGGTGTCCCGGGCGCCCAGCCCCGCGGGGATTGCTCCATAGTCCTCGACCAGCGTCCTCCAGAGGGCCACCCCGAGGGGGTTCGGTGCGTAGATCTCGAACCCGTCTTCGCCCGTGTATCCCGTTCGTGTCACGTAGTAGGCTCGAGGGTCACGGGCCGGTCCGAAGGCTAGGAAGTCGGACAGAGACGCCCACCCCCCAATTTCCACTGGAGCGCCTTCGGGAACGCTCGTCAAGGTGCCTCGGAAGAATCGGAGGTCGCCGAGGGCGGAGCTGCTGAGTCGCTGGAGGGGTGCTTCTGCGTCGGGGCCTTGGAGGGCGAGACACACAAGATCGAGTGTGTGGTCCTCGACAGCACTTCCTCGGATTCGCTCTCTGAACCACGCAACGACGCGCTCGCGGGGCCCCGCGTTGCACACACACAAATAGGAAGTCTCGGAGAGGCGGCAAAGGATCACGTCATCGAGAATCCGCCCCTGATCATCGAGGAGGAAAGTGTAGCGGCACCCTCCCTTCCTCACTGGCAAACGGCTAGGCACGAGAGTCTGGAGTTCGCCGGCCACCTCAGGTCCCGTCAGCTGAATCTTCCCCATATGGGACACATCAAAGAAACCCACATGGGATCGGACGGCGAGATGTTCGGCCCGAATCCCGGAGAAATGCAGGGGCATTTCCCATCCATAAAAGTCGACGAGCTTGCGGGCGTGGGTTTGGTGGAAGGTGAAGAGAGCTGTACGCACCGTCTCGTCTCTCCCGACCAGAATCAGGAGAGAAACTAATATTAAGGCTCGCTCCCGATGAAACGGGGCGTGGGGATTCTCCGGGAATTCCGCCTCGAAATCAGCAGCCTCGTTCTTGTGTTGGGCATCATCCCGACCGTTCTTGTGCTTCTCAACGCATTCTTTCGGGACGGCCTGCCTTCCACAATCCTCGATCTCCTTGACGCAATCGGCCCCTGGTTTGTGTGGTTGGTGGCGGTGGGTCCGCTGCTCATCATCATTGGGGGTTGGTATTTCATCGACACCCTCCGAAAGCAGCGGGAGTTCGAGAAGCTCATCGAGGTCCCCAGCAAGGCCCATTTCGTACGGAATCGGGAGCGGTTGGAGACCTTGAGCTGGTACCTTTCCGTCGAGTACCGTCGGCGGTATCGCGAGCAGAAGAAGCGCTGGAAAATCAAGGCCTGAGGCATCCACGGGAAGCGGAGGGGTGGGGGTCCTCAGATGATGCCGGTGATGGAGGCCACCCGTTCCGCTGCCTCCGGACTCAACCCGTTGTCCCCGAGGATCGTGTACCGGTCGGGCTTCACCTCGTGGGCGTGCACCAGGGCCGCCTTAATCTCCTTCGGGGACAGGCCCATGGCCTCCGCCGTGACGGGGGCTCCGATGGTAGCCAACGCATCGCGAATCTCCTCCCAGTCGCCCCCGTGCAGGTACATCATCATGATGGTGCCGATGCCGACCTGCTCTCCATGGAGGGCCGGCTGCCCGGCGAGGCGGTCGAGGGCGTGGGAGAAGAGGTGTTCGGACCCGCTGGCGGGACGGGAGGAACCGGCGATACTCATGGCCACGCCGCTGGAGACGAGGGCCTTGCACACGTTCCAGGCACTCTCTTCCAGCCCGGGCTTGATGTCCGCCGCTCCCTCGATGATCATTCGGGCGGTCATCTCGGCGAGGGTGGCCCCGTAGCTGCTCACGCGCTCGTTCCGAAGCCGACTGGCGAGCATCCAATCCTTCACCGCCGTCGCATTGGAGATGACGTCTGCGGACCCTGCGGCCAGCAGGCGATGGGGGGAGGCCGCGATGACCGCGGTGTCCATGATCACGGCCAGCGGGACGTGGGCGGCCAGGGAGGTCTTCCCGTCAGGACCCAGGAGCGAGGCGTTCGCCGAGACTAGGCCATCGTGAGAGGCGGCCGTGGGCAGACTGAGGAAGGGGATTCCTCGCTGAAAGGAGGCGTACTTGGCCACGTCGATGGGCCGTCCGCCCCCCACTCCGAGGACGGCCGTGATGCCCCGGTCCACCAGGAGGGCCCCGACTACCTCCGTCTCCTTCAGGCTGGCCTCTTCGATGATGTGATGCTGCGATTCGATTCCTTCCTCTTGGAGGACCTGGCCCACCCGATTCCCCGCGACTTTTCGGGTGATGGGATCCTCGACGATGAGGGTAGGCGATTGAAGATGGAGGTGATGACTGACCCTTCCCGCCGCCTCGATGGCCCGATGGCCGATGACCACGTTGCGCGGGAGCTCCATGCTGCGGGATTTGTCGAAGCCCTGGCCCGGGTCGCCAGGCATGGGGAGTTCGTTAGGAGGACCTGGCTATTTAAGCGTAGACAGGCTGGTTTTCTCGGGCCAACCTATAAGCGGAGGGGGTCTTGCGGAACCGTGGCGACCCTGCGGTTCAGGAAGCGGAGGCGCTTGCGACGGAAGGAGGTGGCCGCCCTGTCCGGACGGTTGGAGGCGGACTTCGGGAGGTCCCCGTTCTCCCCGGACGACAGCGTCGATCGGGCCGAGGGGCCCGCCTATGACGTCCTTTACGAAGGGGGAGACATCGTGGGCCTCCTCGTCGACGAGGTGCCGGTCCCCACCGTTCGGGGCCTTCTTCGGACCCCCCCGTCGAAGCGCTACGTTACGGTCGACGCAGGCGCGGTCCCCTTCGTGTACAACGGGGCGGACGTGATGGCCCCCGGGATCGTCGAGGCGGATCCGGCCATCCTGCCCGGCGAGTTCGTGTGGGTGCGCGATGAGGCGAACGGGGTTCCCCTGGCCGTCGGACGCGCCCTCCTCCCGGGGGAGGCGATGAGGGTGGAACGTCAAGGAAAGGCCGTGGAGGCACTTCACCACGTCGGGGATCGACTCTGGAAGCTGGGGGAGGCGTAGACCGGTCCTATGCCCAATTGGGCATAACCCCCGGTCACGGGCGGCCGTAGATGCTTTTGTAGGTCTGCTGGATCGCCGTCGCTGCCGCGTTCAGGTCCTCCCGAGGTGGGTGCGTATCCCACTCCGCGTCGATCCTGAAGGTATCGCCCCTGAACCGAGGGAACACGTGCAGGTGGAGGTGGGGGATCTCTTGGAATGCCGCCTCTCCGTCCGCCAGGAAGAGGTTGATGCCCTCGCATCGCAAGCCGGAGTCCCGGATGGAACGGGCGAGGCGCTGGGCGACCCGGAAGACGTGTGCCCCGGTCTCCTCGTCTATGTCGGCCAGGAGGGGCGCGTGCTCGCGCGGGATGACCATGAGGTGGCCTGGGTTGATCGGGTTGACGTCCATGAAGGCCACCACGCGGTCGTCTTCGTAAGCAATGCTGCTCGGTACCTCGCCCGCGAGGATGGCGCAGAAGACGCAATCCGGGTTCCCTTCGGCCATGATCGTCCAACGGGGAGGCTGGCATAAGAGTTGAGGAGGCACTCGGCCCGTGGGCCGATACGTTTAAGTGGCCTTGCCGAAATGCCGCCCCTCCAGAAGGGATTGGGATGGGCCTCTTCAAACCGCTAAGGAAGTTGGTGGATCATGGACCGGTCGCCGAGGGCGAGTACGTCGACCTGAGCGAGCTCCCCTGGGAGGGGGAGGCCGGGCCGACGAAGGCGATGGTGCGCGTCGTGGAGGTGTACAAGGAGGAGGACTTGGGCCTAATGAACAGCCTCCTGTACGAGGGGAACGTCGTGGTCGTGGATTACAGCCCCATCGCCAACGACGAGCTCTCCCTGAAGCGCGTGACCAGCGAGCTGAAGGCCGTGGCGCGGGACACCGGCGGGGACGTAGCGGCGCTGGGCCGCAACTTCCTCCTGGCGACACCCGACGGCATTAAGATCGATCGGACGAAGGTCCGGAACGCTTACTGAACCTTAGAGGGACAACAGCGGGCGCGCCCGGAACGCGCCGTCCCGAAACTCCAACCGATGGAAGTCCCGGGAGTGGGCCGCGTGGCGCATTTTTACGCACCGCATCCAAAGGGAGACCAGGCCCCCTTCCAATTCCCGCTGTGTGACCTGCAGCACGCCGTCGGCCACCCGCTCCTCCCCGTAAAGGAAGTCGTCGCCCTCGACGAGGAGGAGGGCCGTGATCCCCGCGCCTCGGAGGAAGCGGAAGAAGCGGAAGAGGGCCTGCCGGGGCGCCCGGATCTGCGCCATGTCGAAGAGGGCGTCCAAGGGGTCCAAGGCGAGAAGGTCGAGGCCATCCTGGGCCTTCCGCTCGAGGTAGGCCAGGAGGATGTCCAGCCAGTCCCCCGCTTCCTCCGCCAAGCCGTGCTCCGCCCGAAGGGTCGCGATGTCGACGATGTAGTCTTCCGGATCGAGGCCCAACCCCGCCAGGGTGCGGCGGAGGCTTCCCCGGTCCTCCTCCAGGGTGAGATGGAGGCACCGCATGCCGCGGGCCTGGTTCTTGGCGAGGATATAGAGGGCGAGGGAGGTCTTCATCGTTCCCGTCGGCCCGTGAAGCAGGACGACGTGTCCCTCGGGAATGCCCCCGCCGAGGGCCGCATCGAATCCCTCCACGAAGGTGGGGACCTGACCGGGTGACGGCCGGGGCTCTTGGCGTGCGGCTTCCTCCAGCTGTGCCTCGAGCTGGTCCAGCTGGACGCGGATGTCCCGGATCTCACGCAGGAGGCTCCCCTCCCGCTCCTCGTCCGGCATGAACGGCCCTGCCTCCACTCCTCCGGCCCTTCCTAAGGAACCCGCGGATTTAGTCTTTTGTTGCCAGAACCGATAACAAGGGGGACCGACGGGGGGACGGAATGTTCATATAGGTCATCGTTCCAATGAACAGGCTCAAGGGAAGTGTAGAGACCCTTGGCCATCGACATCGGGGAGCATCTGGAGGGGGCCCTGACCGTCGACGAT
>JBHHWA010000044.1:0-7188 GCA_046756285.1 Thermoplasmata archaeon | reverse complement strand
TGACGGCGAGCGCCTTCGCCCTCCTCTACGTCGTCTTCGGGCGGGAGTACGTGGAGACGCGCTTCCGCGTCCGCTTCCGCTCCATCGCCGCCCTCGGCCTGGCCATCGCCCTCTTCTTCTTCCTTCTCCCCCTAGCCTTCGGGCTGCCCCTTCTGACCAGCCTCATCTGGACGATTCAATTCTCGTTCCTGGGAGAGGTCAGAGAGGTCAAGCTCGTCTCCGCAGTGGGCTTCGACTTCGGCATCTACCTCGCGGTCCTGGGGGCGATCCTCACCATCGTGCGCCGAAGCGCAGGAGGGGAATCCCTTGGTTAGCCTCCTGGCCCTCGCCATCGCGGCGCTGTTTGCAGTCGCAGCCTACGCCATTCGACACGGGAACACGATTCGGGTGGTCATCGGGCTGAGCATCCTCGCCAACGCGGTAAACCTCCTCATCATCTCGGTGGGTTTCAAGGGCAACGTGGCCCCCTTCATCGGAGAGGCGGGGACCCCCGCCGATCCCCTGGTCCAGGCCCTCATCCTGACGGCCATTGTCATCGGCCTCGGCGTGACCGCGTTCGCTCTCGGCCTGGCCTACGTCCTCATCCGGGAGGAAGAGAGCACGGAGCTCGAGGACTACCGGAGGTTGCAGGGTTGAGCCTCCTCGTCGCGCTTGTGGTGGCCCTGCCCATCTCCACGGCCGTCCTCGCCCTTGCCTTCTGGCGCTGGCCCGTCCTGCAACAAGGGATGGCCGTGGTCTCCTCGACGGCGATGACCCTCGGATCCATCGCCCTCGTGTTTCAGGTCCACGCCAACGGAATCCAGACCCACCTCCTCTCGAACTGGCCCCCGCCCTTCGGCATCGTCCTGGTGGCCGACCTGCTCAGCGCATCCCTTGTTGCCATCTCTTCGGCCGTGTTTCTGGCGGCTCTGGTGTACAGCCTGGGTTACATGCCCGGGAACACGACCCGATTCTCCTACCTCCCCCTCTTCTTCTTTCTGAACACCGGGGTCAACGGGGCCTTCCTCACGGGGGACATCTTCAACCTTTTCGTGTTCTTCGAAGTCATGCTGCTGTCCATTTACGGCCTCGTCATCACGAGCGAGAAGGACAGCTTCATCTCCCGGAAGGAGAAGCTCGAGGCGACCTTCAAGTACCTGACTCTGAACCTCATCGGCGCCGCCTTGATGCTCCTGGCCATCGCGACCCTCTACGGCACGACCGGGACCCTCAACATGGCCCACCTGTCCCTGCGGATCGAGGCCCTCCGGGCCGCGGGGGTCACCCACCTGGACATCGCGGCCTTCCTCTTCATCGTGGTATTCGGCCTCAAGGCCGCGGCCACCCCCTTCCACTTCTGGCTTCCGGACGTCCACCCCTCGGCCCCTACGCCCGTAAGCGCGTTGCTGAGCGGCATCCTGATCAAGGTCGGGGCCTACGGCCTCATCCGGCTCACAACCCTCCTCTTCCCTGGCGTGCAGGTGGTCTCCGAGGTCATCCTCATCGTGGCCATCGCCACCCTCCTCCTGGGGGCCGTCCTCGCCCTGGGCCAGGTCGACATCAAGCGTCTCCTGGCGTACAGCAGCATCAGCCAGATGGGCTTCCTCCTCCTGGGGGTCGGATTGGCCACCGTCCAGGGCCTCGCCGCGGCCGTCTTCTTCCTGATCAACCACGCCCTGATCAAGAGCATGCTCTTCCTGGCGGCCGGAGGCGTCATGCACGTCACCGGGGAGCGATCCGTGGAGCGTATGGGCGGCCTAGCGCGCGGTGCGCCCATCCTCGCCTTGACCTTCCTCATCGGCGTCCTGGCCTTGGCGGGGCTTCCGCCCGTGAACGGGTTCGTGAGCAAGCTCCTCGTCTTCCAGGCCCTCATCGAGTCGGGCCGCCTCCTCTACCTCCTTCTCGCCTTGGTGGGCGCCTTCCTCGGTATCGTGTATGCATTCCGGGCCTGGCTCCGCATTTTCTGGGGCCGGGGCACGGGCGGATCGGAGGCTGCCGTCCGGGGACGACAACTTGCGCCCATTGCCGCGCTGGCCGGCCTCTGCCTCGTTTTCGGTTTGCTGGCGGAACCCCTCGTCGGACTCACGACCCAGATCGCGGGCGAGATCGTGGATCCGAGCGTCTACATCGAGGCCGTCCTCCCTCCGGCAGTTCTGCAGGAGGCGACGCCGTGAGGACTTACCCCTATGCGATTCTCGCCCTGGCCGTGGTCTGGATGTTCTTGGCCGGCTCGCTGACCCTTCTCACCTTTCTCGTGGGCCTCTTGTTCGCCGCCTTGGCGGTCGTCCTCACGCGACGGATCCTCAAACCGGAGCTGCGTGAGTCCTTCCCGCGGGTCCTCCGCCGCCTCCCCGCCTTCCTCCTGTACGCGGGATTCTTTGTGAAGAACGTCATCATCGGGAATCTAGACGTCGCCTACCGGGCGGTCCACCCCGACCTGCCCGTCTATCCGGGCATCCTCGCCGTCGACATCGAAGGCCTCAGCGACCTCGAAGTGACCATGATAGCGAACACGATCACCCTCACCCCGGGCACGCTCACGCTCGACTTTGACATGAATCGGGACCGCATGTTCATCCATACCATCAACGCCCGGGAGCTCGAGGAGGTCCGCGAGGAGATCCAGACCGTCCAGCGCTATGTCCGGCGGGTTCTGAAGTGACCCCGATGTACGGCGTTGCGATGATCGCCCTGAGCGCGGCCCTTCCCCTTCTCGTGTACCGCTTCTTCAAAGGGCCGAGCGTGCCGGATCGGGTGGTGGCCCTGGAAGCGGTCGTCGCCTTAGTGGTCGGACTCCTCGTCCTCAACGCGTACTTCCTGGGCTCTTCCCTCTACATCGACGCGGCCCTCGTCCTCTCCATCTTCGGGTTCATCAGCACCGTGGCCATCGCCAAGTACCTAGAACGGGGGGATCTGTTCGCTTCATGAATTGATCCTTCCCGCCCTCGCCCTTCTCCTCCTGGCGGTCGGCCTCTTCTTCTTCTACAGCGGGTCGATCGGCATCTTTCGCTTCCCGGATGTCTACAATCGGATCCACGCGGCCACGAAGACCGGGACCCTCGGGCTTCTGGCCATCCTGTTCTCAGGCATCCTGATTCTCGGCCTGGACACGGTGACGATCAAGGCCCTAGCCATCATCGTCTTCCTGATGCTCACCACGCCCGTGGCGGGCCACGTCCTCGCGCGGGCGGCCTACCGCACGGGGGTAGTCCTCACGGACAAGACGCTCCACGACGAGTACCGGCACGTCCTCGAGCTGGAGGAAGAGGAACCCGCCGAGGGCGAGCCGAAAAGCGGCTAGCTCAGGACTCGTTCTCGACGAGGATGTCCTCCGGCGAGGTAAATCGGTAGACCTTCCCTCGCCACTCGAAGGCCGACATCCGTGTGGCCTTGCGGACGTTGTAGAGCATCAGGAAAGGCAGGAGGAGGGTCGCCAGGTAGAACCAGAGTAGGTGTCTGCGGAACTCGTCCTGGAACGCGGGCATGCTGCGTGCGAAGGCGGACCGCCGCAGGGCCCCCTTCCCCAGGCCGAGATAAACCGGGCTGAGGAGCAGGGTGGCCGCGACGAGGAAGGTTGGGTCGAGGGGGCTTAAGGCGAGGGCGAGCAGCGCCAACACGAGGGAGCCGACCTGGATGGCATACGGGAGCGTCAACCGCCGCATCGCGGGATTGTAGAGGAGCGCAAGGCAAGCCTGCCGATTCGTCCAGTGCACGACGTCCCTCCAGGTCCCGCCCGCGTAATTGGCCACGGTGGCTCGGGGGGCGAAGGCGATCTCGAGGTTCCGCTCCCTTAGGGTCTGAGTCATCACCATGTCGTCACTGAGGGATCGCTCCCACCGCGAGGCAATTTCCACCTTCTCGAGCACGGCCCGCCGGATCGCGTAGGAACCGCCCCAGAGGTACTGCCACCGCGGGCTGAAGAGGACGTTCGCGGCCGCGCTGTTCCATGCCGATTGGAGGGCGGGGCCGAGCCCGCCGTGAAGGGGGAAGTACCAGCGGTAGCCCGTCGACGCGGCCACCTTCGGGTCGTGGAGGGGAGCCACGAGAGAACGGAGCCAAAGGCGATCCGGGACGACATCGGAGTCGGCGAATACGACCACTTCGTCCTCCTCCTCCAAGTTCTCCAGGCCCGTCAATAGCGCTGCAATTTTCCCCGAACACTCTGTGCGCGGGGAGGCCTGAAGGACCGTCGTGGGCCTCCCGAGGTCGGCCTGCTCCAGGCGCTCCACCACTGGGTCCTCAGGATCCGTGACGAAGATGACGCGGTAGTCCTCGTACTCCTGTCCGGCCAGGGCCTCGAGTGTTTGATCCAGGGTGGGATCCGATCCGCGTACGGGCACCAAAATGGCGGCCTTCGACACGTAGGCGTCGGTGCGGCGAAGGGAGGCCGTGACGCGTCGAGAGAATCGGACCCCGTCGGCGAGGGAAATCAAGGCAAACAGCGTGGATCCGATCCCGAGGGCGAGAAGAAGACTCAGGAGGATAACCAGGACGAGCGACAATGCCTAGAGGACATGGCTCCCCGACTTAGCTCCTCTGTTCGACGCAGGATTCGACTGTCGTGTTACGCTCCAGCCCAAGGGGTCTCCCTCTAGCCGAGCTCCCGGACACCGTACTATTAAGTATAACGCGGTTATAGAGAGACCCGGATGGCACGTGATAGCTACCGAGCCCCGAGTGTTCCCGCAGAGGAGCTCACCCCTCAGTTTGTGCGGGACGAACTATTGCGGTGTTTCGAGAGCGCCAATGGCGAGTTTTACCAAATCCTCAATCAGCCCATCGCCGACGAGGTCCTTAGGGAACAGGTCCATCAATTCGTGACCGGCGTCTTTCAGGAATGTGGGGCCAGCTTCGAAGAGCCTACGAAAGAAGGGATTCAGGTCTCCATCGAGCAGTGTAGGACGAACGCGGCGCAGATGATGGGCGACCAGGGTGCAGATGTCATCCAGCACCACTACGACGAGATGATGAAACTCGTCACCAGGATGCCGAACGGCTAACCTTCGGTAAGATTGCTCCCTTGCGCCTCAATCAGGCGTGGATGCCTGGGCCTCTCCTTCCCCTTGCGATCCGAGGAACTCAAGGAGCTCGGGGGCTTCTCCAAGGTCCCGCGACGTCGCGCTGACGGGAACCTCCATCAATTCTCCGTAGACCTGAGCGATAAACGCCTCTGTGGAGGCAAGCTTTTCCTCCACCGGACCGGTCCAGAAGCAGAGGACATCGTAGTGGTTCAATGGAAAGGCCTCAACCACTGAGCCGACCAGCCGTTCCGCCAGCGCAGTCCTCAAGTCGGAGAGCAGCAGGCCCACCTCCCCGGCTGCGTGCTCGTCCGTGAAGCAGAGAGCCGTGCCACCGGGAGCCGTCCCTTCCTGCAACCACTCCTCCTCCACGTCGAAGGCGGCCTGGATGGTCTCCCCCAGCTCGGTCAGGATGCGGATGCTGAAGAGAACGGGTGCGCCGAGCAATGGTTCCAGGCAGGCGGCAAGAATCGGCCGGAGGCGATCTTGGTGTAGGAAGGGAGGGGCGGCGATGCGGAGCGCCGCCTGTCCCGGGCTGACCCCCTCAAAGCGCGACCGGACCTCGTCGAGAGCTGCGAACGCGCTCTTCCATCCCCGGACACGTCGGAGGGCGGGCAACCGATCCTGAGGGATGTGTAAGAGAATGACGAGCTCCCGCCGAAGGTCCTGTGCGTACTCCTCTTCCTCAAGCGTGAGCATTCGGTCCGTGAGGGTCATACGGCCGATAGGCCTTTCTCTCCCTCCCCCCCGGTCACCCTAGGGGGTCGGGGTCATCTCATCAAGTTAATCGTCAACAACCTGGGGTGCTCCAGAACTCGCGTTAACTTACCGCAATTGACAAGTCGTATCATCGCATTCCTGACGAGGGCGCCGAGGATGGGCGCGTCCAAGTACCCAAAGCCCTCAGCGGGGGGAGGAGGTGAAAATGAAATGAGTGTAGAAGAGAACCTACAGACGATTAAAGATGGCTACGAGGCATTCAACGCCCACGACTGGGACCGCTTCTTGGAACGTTATGCGGAGTCTGTCGTTTACTCCGCCCCGGACCTCCCGGAGCCCCTCAAGGGTGTTGAGGCGTTTCGCGAGCTGATACAGACCTACAACACCGCCTTCCCCGACCAACGCTTTGAAGAGGTCCGGACCTTCGGCCAGGGCGACTGGGCCGTCTCGGAGGCCGTCTTCACGGGAACCAACAAGGGACCCTTTCCAGGTCCCGAGGGCCAGACCATCCCGGCCACGAACAAGCAGGTCCGAAATCGAGCAGTGTACGTGTTCAAGTTCGAGGGCGGCAAGGTCACGGAACTACGAGGCTACGCCGACCAGCTCGGTCTCATGGCCCAGCTCGGCCTGGCGCCGGAGTAAGTCGCTGGACGCTTGGCGTGGTCCGCCCGTGTCCTTCATAATTCAAGGATCCCGTCGCCGACGTGGTCCACGCCACCTCATCCCCGGCCGTCGCTGGTCATCGCTCCGAGCTGCACAACCCTAGATTCTCCCGAAGGTCAAGGACTCCCCCTAACCTCTTGGACGAACGCTTTCGGGAAGAGGTAGTCTCTCGACTGAACGGGGCCGGATTGTCGCTAAGTCTTACCTTTTCAGGTAGTCGTCAATCAAACGGACGAACTTCTCAACCCGCGCCTGGGAGGTCAAGGCCTCCCCCTCCAGCACCTCGGTATTTCGCTCGAGGAGGGCGATGTCGTGTCCCTTCAAGGCCTCCGGGCTGATGGGGGCCAGGAGGACGGCCCGGCTCTGCATGATCAGATCGTTCAGGTGTTCCATGAAGAGGAGGGTCTTGGAGAATTCGTTGTGGAAGAGGATGTACTCGAGCCCGTCGAGGAGGACGACACCCTGCTCGTGCTCGAGGACGAACTCGTAGATGATGCGGGTCAGCAGGTTGAGGGACTTCGGGTCGACTCGATCCCGCCCCACCGATGGCGTGAGCCACTTCAGGCCCACCGATTTCGGGATGTCCCATTGCCCCCGGGCGATCTCGGGGTGTTTCCGCGTGATACACAACCCCGGATGATCTGGGGAGGTGAGGCGTGTAAAGAGCTCGAAAGCCGCCCGGCCCCGTGGCTCTTTCACGAGATAAGTGGTGCCGCCGGCAATCCCGTCCAGCATGGCCTCTCCCGAGTCCCTCATGACTCGGGATTCAAGCTATTAAAGCCCACCGAGACAATAATCAGTTACGCCA